>JAULXU010000215.1:0-8073 GCA_032118285.1 Ilumatobacteraceae bacterium | reverse complement strand
AATCACGGTCGGAGACGGCGTCGAGTGAGTTGTCGAACGGTCGCGCAAAGCCGAGATCTCTGGCGGTGGACGCGGGATCGAGGGGCAGGGATGAACCCGCAAGCGCGCCGGCACCGAGCGGCGACACGTCCATCCGCGCCAATGCGTCGCCGACTCTGTCGGCATCCCTCAGCAGCGCCCAGCAGTGCGCCCTCAGGTGGTGGGAGAGGAGAACGGACTGGGCCCGCTGAAGGTGGGTGTAACCCGGAAGTCTCAGCTGCGGAACGACCGCATCGGCATCGGTGGCCCGCTGGGCAAGAACATCGACAAGATGGAGAAGGCCGAGTGCCACCTCTCTCATCTCCCGTCTGCACCACAGTCGAAGCGCGGTGGCCACCTGATCGTTGCGACTCCGGCCCGTGTGGAGTCGTGCCCCGGCATCCCCGGCAAGTTGTGTCACCCGGCGCTCGATCGCCGTATGGATGTCCTCGTCCCCCTGCTCGAATCGGAACTCACCCCGTTCCATCTCGTCGCGCACCGTGATCAGGGCGTCGTCCACCGCCTTCGTGTCCGCGGCATCCAGAATGCCGGTGCGCCCCAGCATCGCCACGTGGGCCCTGCTCCCCTCTATGTCGTCGCGCCACAGGCGGGAGTCGAATCCGATGCTGTGGGTGTAAGCCGCGAGGGAGGGTGCGCCCGGACCGGTGAAGCGGCCGTGCCAGAGCGACGCGCCCTGAGCCACACCGGGCGACGCTGACTCGCCTCTCTCAGGCACCTTTCCTCCTCGAACGACCCGCACGGGAATCCCCATCCTTTCCGGACGACAGCATTCCGGCGAGGAGTCGAAGCCGATCGGCCATTCGCTCGCCCCCGAGACGCTCGGATGCCACGCACAAAATCGTGTCATCGCCCGCCACCGTTCCGAGAAGATCCGGGTCCCCCGCCCTGTCAAGGGCGGAGGCAACCACGTGGGCGCATCCGGGCGGCGTCCTCACAACCACGAGCGATCCGCTGTGGGTCACCTCGGCGACCCACTCCCCCATGACCCTTCGAAGCTGGTCGCCGGGAGCGACCCGCGCCGGCTCGTAGTCGGGGATCGCATAGGCGCTTATGTCGCCACTGACGCGGATCTTCACGGCGCCGAGCTCGTCGAGGTCGCGTGAGATCGTCGCCTGAGTGGCCTCCACTCCCCGGGACGCGAGGAGACCCCGAAGTTCCGGTTGGCTCGAGACGTGCTGCGAGCCGATGAGTCGCACGATCATCTGTTGACGCTGCTGCTTCGTCGTCACTTGTCCTCCTCGAGAAGCCATCGCAGGGCCCCACGCGACGCGGTCAACCTGTGATGACCCTGTCGAACCACCAGACTCGCCGGGGAATCCATCACATCGGCGCTCACCTCTTCGCCCCGGTGTGCCGGCATGCAGTGCATGAAGAAGGCGCCCGGCCGGGCCCTGGACATCAATGTCGAGTCGACTGTCCATCCGTCGAAGACCGCGCGGCGCCGGTCGATGTCGGCCTCCTGGCCCATGGATGTCCAGGTGTCTGTATGAACGACATGTGCCCCGATGGCTGCCTCCTCCGGACTCGTGTGGACTGAGACCGAGCCACCCAGAAGGGTGAGCCGGGCCACCTCGCCGGCGTCCGCCCGATGCCCGTCGGGCCCGGCCAGCCGAATCGTCCCGCCGAGCACGGACACGGCCTCTGCCAACGACTTCGCCACGTTGTTGTAATCGCCCACCCAGGCAACCTCGAGGGCCTCGACGGGTCCGATTGTCTCCTCCATCGTCACCACGTCCGCGAGGGCCTGGAGCGGGTGGGAGCGATCGCTCAGCATGTTCAGGACCGGAACGTCCGAGACCGCCACCATTCGCTCGAGTGTGCGATGGTCGAACACGCGGGCAGCAACGATGCAGTGGTAGCCGGCCAGGATTCGTGTCGCATCCTCCACCGACTCGCGCACGTCGAGACCGATCTCCTCCCCCCTCGTATAGACCGGATGTCCCCCGAGTGCGACCACCGCCATCTCCATCGAGTGACGGGTCCTGTTGGAAGGCTTCTCGAAGATCAGGGCCACACCACGGTCCTCAAGCGGACGCGAGCTTGTGTCACACAACTCCAGAATCCGCCGGAGCTGCGTCGCCGACAGGTCGCAGATGTCGAGCAGACTCCTGGTCACGACAACACCTCGGCACACAGGAGCAGGGCCTCGTCGACCTCGGGCTCCGACACCGTGAGAGGGGGCGCGAAACGCAACGTGTCGGGGGTGACTGCATTGACGATCAAGCCCCTGTCGAGCAGCCGAGCGGCCACAGCACGTGCCTCGCCGGCACGCGACAGGACCGCACCGAGGAGAAGCCCCTCTCCGCGAACACCCGAGACCCCGGGCAGAGCCTCCAATCCGGCGCGGAGACGAGCGCCCCGCTCGCGGGCCAGACGACACGCATCAATGCGCTCCATTTCCTCGACCACCGCGATCACAGCGGCGGTCGCCAGTGCGGTGCCGCTGTAGGTGCTCCCGTGATCCCCGGGCTCGAGCACCGCCGCGACCTCCCGGCGTGCCCACAAGGCCCCCACAGGCACACCATTTCCCATGGCCTTTGCCATCATCACGGCATCGGGCGAGATGCCCGAATGCTCGAAAGCGAACCACCGTCCGGTCCGGCAGAAGCCCGTCTGGACCTCATCGATGCCGAGAAGCACTCCCCGTTCGCGACACAGACGCTCCACGGACTTCAAATACTCTGCACTGGCCGGTATCACGCCGCCCTCGCCCTGCACCACCTCGAGCAGCACGGCGGCGGTGTCGGCATCCACGATGGCCTCGAGTGCGGAGATGTCCCCGAACGGGCAATAGGCAAAGCCATCGGGCATGGGCGCAAAAGCCTCGTGCTTGGCCGGCTGTCCCGTCAGGGCCAGGGCACCGAGGGTGCGTCCGTGAAAGCTTCCGAGAGCCGAGACGATCTTGTGTCGACCTCGACCGCCGAACTTTCGCGCCAGCTTGATGAAGGCCTCGTTCGCCTCCGCGCCCGAATTGCAGAAGAACACCTGCCCCTCGCCTGCGCCGGCCCTCGACAGGAGCGCGTTGAGCAGATGGGCTGCCCGAGGAGCCACATCGTTGGCGAAGAAATTGCTCACATGCACGAGGGTGCCGGCCTGCCGAGCGACGGCCTCCGCCACATGCGAGTTCGCGTGTCCCAGCGACACCACGGCGATGCCTGCGAGAAAGTCGAGGTACCGACGACCGTTCGAATCCCACAGCTCAGTGCCACTGCCGCGCGTGAATTGCACTGTCGGTGGTGCGAACACGGGGATGAAGGGGCAATGATCGCCCGAACCGGGGCCCGAGAAGGGGTGCACCGTCACGAGGCCACCACCATGGTTCCGACACCTTCGTCGGTGAAGAGCTCGAGCAGGAGCGCGTGGGGAACGCGGCCATCCAGGATGTGCGCGCTGCCGACTCCACCGGCGAGCGCTCCGAGACACGCCCGGACCTTCGGAATCATGCCGCCCGTCACCACCCCATCGGCGAGAAGCATCTCCAGATCCCGTGCAGTCGCGGTGGCCACGAGGGACTCGGCGTCCTCGACGCGGCGCCGAATCCCGGCGATGTCCGTGAGATAGATGATCTTCTCCGCACCCAGTGCCGCGGCCACCGCGGCTGCGGCGTTGTCGGCATTCACGTTGAGTGCACGACCATCGGGCCCGGAGGCCACAGTGGACAGGACGGGTACGAACCCCTGTCCCAAGAGCGACAACAGAAGACCCGGTGAGACACGCTCTATCTCTCCGACACGTCCGAGAGCAGGATCGGCGGTCCTCGCAGACAGGGTCCTTCCGTCCTCGCCGGAGAGTCCGACGGCCACTTCGCCGAAGGCGTTGATGGCCGAGACGATGCCGGGATTGACGCGTCCGTTGAGCACCATGCCGACGACCTCCATGGTGGCGTCATCGGTCACCCGGAGTCCGTCGACGAACGAGGCCGGGATTCCGAGCTCGGCCAGCATCATGTCGATCTGGGGACCCCCTCCATGGACGACGACCGGCCTGATCCCCACGGTGTGCATGAGGACGACGTCCTCTGCAAACAGGGCGAGCGCGTCCCCGTCGGTCGTCCCGGCCAGGGCATTCCCTCCGTATTTCACGACGACGGTGCGTCCCGAAAAACGCCGGATGTAAGGCAGAGCCCGGGTGAGCACCCGCGCCGTATCGGCGGCGCTCACGGATACATCCCCACTGCACTCAGGCCCGCGGTCTCCTCGAGGCCGAGAACCACGTTCATCGCCTGCACGGCACCACCGGAGGCCCCTTTGGCGAGATTGTCGAGCGCCGCCAACACCAGGACGTACCCGGTGCGTTCGTCATAGCGGGCGGTGAGGTGCACGGAGTTGGACCCGAGAGTGGCCTTGGTGGACGGAGAATGGGGATGCACGACGACGAAGGGCTCATCCTTGTAGAAGGATGCGAGAGCCGCCAGGAGCGACGCAGTCGTGGGTGTGCTGTCACCCGGCCGTGCGTAACAGGTGGCGAGGATTCCCCTGTTCATGGGTGCCAGATGCGGGGTGAAGAGCACCCTGGCGCCCGTCACCATCTCGATCTCCGGGGTGTGACGATGATCGAGGAGTCCGTATGCCGTGAAGTCCTCGTCGACCGACGCAAAGGACGACGAGTGCTTGAGTGCCCTCCCCGCACCCGATACACCCGAAGCGGCGTCGACGATGATGTCCGAGTCGGAGATGAGACCGGCCCGGACAAGCGGCGTGAGGGCGAGGGAGGCGGCACTGACGTAGCACCCGGGCGTGGCCACCAGCGTCGCACCCGGAAGGGCGTCGCGATAGAGCTCGGGGAGTCCGTAGACGGCGGTGGCGAGCAGATCCGGGTGGGTGTGCTCGAATCCGTACCAGCGAGGGTAGAGAGAGGCATCCCGGAGTCTGTATGCGGCGGACAGATCGATGATCACCGCGCCACGACCCAGGATGCGCGGAACAAGCTCGAGAGACACCTCGTGGGGCAGCCCGAGAAACACCGCGTCGACATTGTCCACCCGATCCTCGTGGAACTCATCGAACACCAGATCGGGATATACCGCCGCCAGGGAGGGAAACATCGAAGCCGCGCGGCTACCCGCTGTGGAATCACCCGTCGCCCACGACACCGTGCAACCGGGATGTTGGGCGAGGAGACGCAGCAACTCAACCCCCGTGAATCCGGACGCTCCCACGATTCCTACGCGCACCACTGCATGAACATACACGAAAATGCATGTTCATGCAACCATTGTCAGGCGCGAATGGTGGCTCCCAACTTTGCCGCCGCAGTCGCGCACCTGGCCAGCACATCTGCCCCTGCACCTTCGGGAAGAGTGCCCGACGGCTCCTGCAACCTGAGGCGGAAGGCCAGCGAGCGATGACCCTCGGCCACTCCCGGACCCCGATACACGTCGAACAGAGATGCGGTCACCAGCAACTTTCCGGCGGCCTGACGGAGCGCCCGATGGATGTCCGCCGCTCGGACCGCATCGGGGACGACGAGGGCGATGTCCACGTCGGAGGAGGGAGACCGGGGAACGGGTACGGCATTGGCCGGCTTGGGCTCCTCCGGGAGAAGAATTCCGAGGTCCAGTTCCAGCAGACTCACCCGGTCCTGAATGCCCCAGGTGTCGAGGACGGCAGGGTCCATCTCCCCCACCACTCCGACGACCCTCGGCCCGCGGGTGAGTGATGCCGAGCGTGTGGCGTGCATTCCATCCGGTACACGCGACTGGTCCAGCAGTGCCCCGATTCCTAGGGCGTCGGAGATCGTCGTCCATTGCTCGACCGCCTCCGAGGCGTCGGCCCCGACCACCATTGCCGCGAGATGCTCGCTCTCGTCGGGCAGAGTCCCCTGACCCGAGGGATACACGTGGCCGATCTCGAAGAGTCTGATGCGCGGCGCCCGATGGGACAGATTGTGCCGGAGAGCGTCGAGGAGACCGGGCCGCAGCGACGTGCGCAGCACGGACTCGTCGACCGTGAGCGGATTGGCGATGCGCAATGCTCGGGACTCGTCGAGACCCGCGGCCGCCAGGGTGCCGGGGGCCAGGAACGGGGCCGGCATGGCTTCGTCGAGCCCCATCCCCGTGAGAATGCGACGGAGCTCACGGCGACGTTTCTGGGCCGGCGAGAGCCGTCCGTGCGAGGTCCACGAAGGGACACGACGGCCGATGCTCTCGTAACCGAAATGACGTGCCACCTCCTCGATGATGTCCACGTCGAGGGTGCAATCAGGCCGCCATGATGGAACCGCGACGCTCCAGCCGGCCGGGTCACCCGTCACTGTGAAGCCGATGGATGAGAGAATGCCCTCGATGCGGTCGGGCGACACCGCCACTCCGAGGACCTGCTCCACCCGCGAAGCAGTGATGCCCACGATGGCAGGTACGGGCAGGAGGGGTCCGTCCACGACCGCCGGCTCGGCGTGAACGACCAGCTCGGGACACGTGAGCGAGAGCAACGCCGCGAATCGATCGACGGCTGCCGACCATTGATCCGGATCTGTGTCGCGCTCGAACCGAAGGGACGCCTCCGTGCGCAGTGCGTGTCTCTGGGCTGTGAAACGCACCGTGTCCGGGTCGAACCACGCGCACTCCAGCAGAATCTCCGTGGTGGTGGCCGAGATCTCGGAACGGGTGTCTCCCATGACGCCCGCAAGTCCGACTGCACGGTCCTCGGCGTCGCATACCAGCAGATCCTCCTCCGAGAGAGTTCGGGTCAATCCGTCCAGTGTGACGATGGACTCGCCCTTCCGCGCCGCGCGCACGCGGAAACCCGACACGACAGAGGCGTCATACGCGTGATTCGGCTGGTTGGTCTCCAGCATCACGAGATTCGAGGCATCCACGACGTTGTTGATGGGGCGCATCCCGAGACGCTCCAACCGTTGACGAATCCAGGCCGGTGACGGGCACACCCGAACTCCGCTCAAACGAGTGGCGGTGAACCGGCCGCACCGCACGTCGGCAACCTCCAACAGCGGCGTGACCGCCACCCCGGCGCCCTTCGAGTGTCCGCGGGGCTGGCGCCACTCGCTGCCGAAATGGGCGGCCAGATCGCGGGCGACACCGAGATGCCCCCAGCAATCGGGGCGATTGCGCGTCAGATCGAGGTCGAAGAGGTGGTCCCGCTCGATCTCCAGGAGGTCGAACACATCGAGACCGGGTTCGGCCCCTGCCGGCAGAATGAGAATGCCTCCGGTGTCGTCTCCGAGCCCGAGCTCTGCCGCAGAACACAACATTCCCTCGCTGTCGATGCCCAGAATGCCGCGACGTGAGATTTCCCGCCCATCGGGCATGACCGTCCCGAGCGTGGCGAGAGGCACCACGTCACCCGGCCCCATGTTGGTGGCGCCGCACCACACGTGCCGTTCGACCCCGTCACCCGCATCGACCCAGCAGCGGGTGACCTTGGCGGCATCAGGGTGCTTCTCCGTGCGCAGGATGCGGGCCGAGACGACACCAACGACTCGAATTCCGAGGTCTTCCTCGGCGTCCACGGCCAGTCCGAGTCCGTCGAGGGCATCACGGATCACCCCCGCATCGCTCGGCAGATCAGCCATCTCCCGGAGAATGGACATCAGGACCTTCAAGGGAACTGCCCCGTGAACCTGACATCATCGGAATACATCTCGCGCAGGTCACCGACTCCGTGGCGCTCCTTGGCCATGCGGTCCACGCCGAAACCGAAGGCGAATCCACTCCATTCACCGGGATCGAGGCCACCGGCCCGAAGCACGGAGGGATGCACCATTCCGCATCCACCGAGTTCGATCCACGTTCCGTCAGGCCGCCGGATGTCGAATTCGGCACTCGGTTCCGTGAAGGGAAAATACGAGGGTCGGAGGCGACTCGTGAAGTCACCGCCGAAAAAGGCCCTCGTGAAGGCCTCGATCGTCCCCGCCAGGTCCGCGAACGTGATTCCCCGGTCGATGACGAGACCCTCGATCTGATGAAAGACCGGCATGTGGGTGGCATCCGGAGTGTCGCGCCGGAAGACGCGCCCCGGCATCACTGCATAGATGGGCGGGGGCCACTCCTGCATGACCCGAATCTGCACCGGCGAC
>JAULXU010000214.1:0-1716 GCA_032118285.1 Ilumatobacteraceae bacterium | reverse complement strand
TACCTGCGGCGTCTCGCCGACAAGGACCTCGCACTGGACCGCACCATGATCCCACTGGGGTCGTGCACCATGAAGCTCAATTCCACCACCGAGATGGAGCCCGTGACGTGGGACGAGTTCTCGTCGGTCCACCCCTATGCACCCGCTGACGAAACCGCGGGAATGCGCGCCGTCATCGACGACCTCGAGCGGATGCTCGTGGCCGTCACCGGATACGACGCGGTGAGCCTCCAGCCGAATGCCGGGAGCCAGGGCGAGTTCGCAGGGTTGCTGGCGATCCGCGGGTACCACCGCTCGCGCGGGGACCTCCAGCGCGACGTCTGCCTCATCCCCGAGAGCGCCCACGGAACGAACGCCGCGAGTGCCGTGATGGCGGGCATGCGGGTCGTCGTCGTGGGGTGCGACGGGAACGGCAACATCGACATCGAAGACCTCGAGAAGAAGGCCTCCGCCGCGGGCGAGACTCTGGCCGCGACGATGATCACGTACCCGTCCACCCACGGGGTCTTCGAGGAGTCGGTCACCCGCGTCTGCGAGATCATCCACTCCCACGGCGGACAGGTGTACGTCGACGGGGCAAACCTGAACGCCCTTGTCGGGCTCGCCCAGCCGGGCAAATTCGGGGCCGACGTCAGCCATCTCAATCTTCACAAGACCTTCTGCATCCCCCACGGCGGCGGCGGACCCGGTGTCGGGCCTGTCGCGGTGCGCGCACACCTCGCCGACTTCCTCCCCGGCGACCCGGTCAACCCCGTGACGGCCGTCGGGCCGGTCTCCGGCGCGAACTACGGGTCAGCGTCCATCCTCGGCATCCCGTGGGTCTACATCACGATGATGGGACCGGACGGTCTCAGGCAGGCCACGGTCGACGCCATCCTCTCGGCGAACTACGTGGCGGCGCGACTCCGCGGGGCATTTCCCGTGCTCTACGCCGGCGAGCACGGGACCGTAGCGCACGAGTGCATCCTGAACGTCGCCGAGGTCGTGAGAGGCACCGGAGTCACCATCGACGACGTGGCCAAGCGCCTGATGGACTTCTGCTTCCACGCACCGACAATGAGCTTCCCCGTGGCGAACACACTGATGGTGGAGCCGACCGAGAGCGAACCGCTGGAGGAGCTGAACCGTTTCTGCGAGGCGATGCTGGCCATCCGTGCGGAGATCGACGACGTGAGGAACGGACGCATCACGGCGGAGGACTCCCCGCTGCGCCACGCACCGCACACGGTCGAGGACACCGTGGGCACGTGGGGCAGGAAGTACCAGCGGGACACCGCGCTGTTCCCGCTCCCCTCGCTGCGCACCAGGGGCTACTTCCCCTCCGTCTCGCGCATCGACGCCGCGTACGGCGACCGCAACCTGGTCTGCACCTGTGCGCCCATCGAGGCGTACGCCGAATCGCTCGCGTCCGATACTGTTCCCGCATGAGCGAGAGCACGCCGGCTAACCCCATCGAGCAGTTGCTGGCGCTGGTGTCAATGGTGGATCCTGTGGACCTCGCCTCACGTGCGGTCGATGCGTCCCGGCGCACCACGGAGTCCCTCATTCTCATCCTCGAGAACTTCGCGTCCACGGTGGACAACCTCAACCGCACCACCACCCGCATCAACTCCCTCCTCGACGAGGTGGAGGAGCCGCTGCGCCGGATCATGCCGCAGGTCGGGAACGCGATGAACGCCGCCGCGTCGCTCGGGGAGATCGCCTCCTCCCTCGGCG
>JAULXU010000213.1:0-3709 GCA_032118285.1 Ilumatobacteraceae bacterium | reverse complement strand
GCGACACCTTCATCGAGAAGGACTCGGCCATCAACGACGAGATCGACCGGCTCCGGCACTCGGCCACCGCGGCCCTCCTCACGCGACGCGACACCATCGTGGTCGCCAGTGTGTCCTGCATCTACGGCATGGGTGACCCCGAGGAGTACCGGGGACAGTTGCTCGAACTCCACACCGGGGTCGACTACGACCAGCGCAGCATCCTGCGCCGCCTCGTCGACCTGCAGTACGGACGCAACGACATGGTGCTCGGCCGGGGGAACTTCCGGGTCAGGGGGGACACGGTCGAGATCCACCCGTCCTACGAGGAGTCCGTGGTGCGCGTCGAGATGTTCGGCGACACGGTGGACCGCATCACGACGATCGATCCCCTCACCGGGGAGACCCTGTCCGATCATTCCTCGATCGTCGTGTTCCCCGCCACCCATTACGTCACGGGCAACGAGCGGATGCGTCGCGCGATGGCCGGCATCGAGGAGGAACTGCAGAAGCAACTGGCGCACTTCGAGAAGCAGGGGAAGCTGCTCGAGGCCCAGCGACTGCGGATGCGCACCCAGTACGACCTGGAAATGATGGAGGAGATGGGCTTCTGCAACGGCATCGAGAACTACTCCATGCACATCGACGGCAGGAAGCCGGGCGAGCCGCCCTTCACGCTCCTCGACTACTTCCCGAAGGATTTCCTGCTCATCATCGACGAGAGCCACGTTGCGGTGCCCCAGTTGCACGCCCAGTACGCCGGTGACATGAGCCGGAAGGGAACGCTCGTCGAGCACGGCTTCCGACTGCCGAGCGCCAGGGACAATCGACCGCTGCGTTTCGAGGAGACGATGGAGCGCATCAACCAGTGCATCTTCATGTCGGCCACACCCTCCCCGTTCGAACTGGCCCAGAGCACGCGGGTGGTCGAACAGATCGTGCGTCCCACGGGACTCGTGGATCCCGAGGTCGTGGTGCGGCCCACGAAGGGCCAGATCGACGACCTCATCGCGATGGTGCGCGAGACGGTCGAACGAGACGACCGCGTCCTCGTCACCACCCTGACCAAGAAGATGGCCGAGGATCTCACCGACTATCTCACCGAGCAGGGACTCCGTGTGCGCTACCTGCACAGCAACATCGACACGATGCAGCGCATCGAGATCCTCCGGGCCCTGCGCCTCGGGGAGTTCGACGTGCTCGTGGGCATCAACCTGCTGCGCGAGGGTCTCGACCTGCCCGAGGTGTCGCTCGTGGCGATCCTCGACGCCGACAAGGAGGGTTTCCTGCGCTCCGAGACTTCTCTGATCCAGATGATCGGCCGCGCGGCGCGCAACGTGGCGGGCCAGGTCGTGATGTACGCCGACAGGGTCACGCCGTCGATGGAGCGCGCCATCGGGGAGACGAGGCGGAGGCGCCAGACGCAGATCGCGTACAACCTCGAGCACGGAATCAATCCACAGACCGTGCGCAAGGCCGTCGGTGACATTCTCTCGGCGCTCGGGATGGGGGACGGGGGAGAATCCGTGCCCCGCAGCGGCATCCGCCGCAACCGGGAGAAGGAGAAGGTGCGCCGCGAGATCTCCTCGCTGCCCCAGCAGGAACTGGCCCGGCTCATCCAGACCCTCGAGGAGGAGATGCACGAGGCCTCCGGCGACCTGCGCTTCGAGTACGCGGCCCGACTCCGCGACGAGATCGGCGAACTGCGTCGCGAACTGCGCGATGCCCGCTAGGTAGCCTCCCTCGGGTGGCCGACAAGATCGTCGTGCGTGGCGCGCGCGAGCACAACCTGAAGAACGTCAGCCTCGATCTCCCGCGCGACCGTCTCATCGTCTTCACGGGTCTGTCGGGTTCGGGCAAGAGCAGTCTCGCCTTCGACACCATCTATGCCGAGGGACAGCGGCGTTACGTGGAGAGTCTCTCCGCGTATGCCCGGCAGTTCCTCGGACAGATGGACAAACCCGACGTCGACGTGATCGAGGGGCTCTCGCCCGCGATCTCCATCGACCAGAAGTCGGCATCGCGCAACCCGCGATCGACGGTGGGGACGATCACGGAGATCTACGACTACCTGAGGCTCCTCTGGGCCCGCATCGGGGAGCAGCACTGCCCCGCGGACGGAACCCGTCTGCGTCGCCAGACACCCTCCCAGATCGTCGACAGGATCATGACCCTGCCCGAGGGGACGCGGTTCCAGGTGCTCGCACCCGTGGTCCGGGGCCGCAAGGGCGAGTACGACACCCTTCTCGCGGACATCGCCGGACAGGGTTTCGTGCGCGCACGGATCGACGGCGAGGTGCGGGACATCGCCGAGTTCCTCGCGTCCGGGGAGAAGCTGGCGCGGTACGAGAACCACCACATCGAGGTGGTCGTCGACCGTCTTGTGCGACGCGACGACATCGGTCGTCGGCTGTCGGATTCGCTCGAGACGGCCCTTCGCCTCGCCGAGGGTGTGGCACAGGTGGAGCTGGTGGCGGCCGGGGACGGGGAGGGCGAGGTGCTCACCTTCAGTCAGCATCTCGCGTGCCCCGAGTGCGGCACGAGCTTCGACGAGCCGGCCCCCCGCAACTTCTCCTTCAACTCGCCGTTCGGCGCATGCGAGAACTGCGACGGCCTCGGCACCCGGTTCGAGGTGGATCCCGATCTCGTCGTCCCCGACGACCGCCTGTCCATCGACGAGGGCGCGATCGCGCCCTGGCGCAGCGCGCACACCGGCTATTTCACTCGCATGCTCGCTGCGGTGGCGGACCAGGAGGGAATCGACACCGGCAAGCCGTGGGCGAAACTGTCGGCCAAGCACCGCCAGATCGTTCTCGAGGGCAAGGGCGGCAACATGCTGGTGAAGTACCGCAACAGGTACGGCAAGGTTCGCCAGTTCAGCTCCACCTACGAGGGTGTGGTGCCGTGGATCAAGCGGAGGCACCAGGAGGCCGAGAGTGACTGGACCCGGGAACAGTTCGAGTCGTACATGCGGGAGGTGCCCTGCCCCGCGTGCCGTGGCGCACGCCTCAAACCCTCGAGCCTCGCCGTCACCATCAACGCTCGCAGCATCGCCGAGGTATGCGACATGTCGATCGGGGAGTCGGCGGCGTTCCTCGCAGGTCTCGTGCTGGGGGAGCGTGACCGGATCATCGCCGAGCGGGTGACCAAGGAGATCAACGCCCGGCTGGGATTTCTCCTCGACGTGGGTCTGGACTACCTCTCCCTCTCGCGCGCGGCCGGAACCCTCGCCGGGGGAGAGGCTCAGCGCATCCGCCTGGCCAGCCAGATCGGTTCGGGATTGGTCGGCACCCTGTACGTGCTCGACGAGCCTTCGATCGGTCTCCACCAGCGCGACAATCGTCGCCTCATCGAGACGCTCCTGAGGCTGCGCGACCTCGGCAACACGGTGATCGTCGTGGAGCACGACGAGGAGACCATCCGCGAGAGCGATTGGATCGTCGACATAGGACCCGGTGCCGGCGAGCACGGCGGGCACGTCGTCTACAGCGGGCCGGTGGCGGGCATCGCGTCGGCCCCCGAGTCGGTGACGGGGCGCTACATCACCGGCGCCGCCGAGGTGCCGGTTCCCGGGTCGCGCCGCGCCCCAGCGGGGGACACACTCGTCGTGCGCGGCGCCCGCGAGCACAACCTTCGCGACATCGACGTGGAGATTCCCCTCGGTTGCTTCGTCGCGGTGACGGGCGTCTCGGGGAGCGGAAAGAGCACCCTGGTGCGCGACATCCTCCTG
>JAULXU010000212.1:0-8549 GCA_032118285.1 Ilumatobacteraceae bacterium | reverse complement strand
GGTTGGCGTACTCCTCGAACTTGCGGTCACGCTCCACCTCGCGGATGCGCTGGCTCATCACCTGCTTGAACGTGGCCGCCGCGATGCGGCCGAGTTCGTTCTTGCTCGGCGTGTCATCGCGCTCGTTGATCCAGTTGCCGTCGTCGTCCACGTCGTACGCGGTGAAACGCATGTCGAGATTCTCGGGATTGATCTCGACGATGACCTCGTCGGCGGCGCCGGGGCGCTTCTTGTAGGCGGTGGCGAGCGCCTCGACGAGCACCTGCAGGAGGGCGTCGACGCCGATGCCGTGGTGATCGGCGAGCATCCTCACCGCTTCGGACATGTCCATGTTGCTCATCGGGCACCGACCTCCTCGTCGCTCGTGCTGGTGTCGGCCGCGGCGCGTCGGGCGCGGCGGGCCTCGGGTGAATTGGGCTTGGGCTGGGACTCCCAAACGAAGACCGTCCTGGTGCGCTCCACCAGGGCGAGGGGGAACACGACCTCTTCGCCGTTCTCCTCGAGCCGCACCGTGGCCGAGGTGGCGTCGGAGGCCGTGAGAAGGCCGGTGAGCCGGCGACGACCCTCGAGCGGGGTGACGAAGCGCACCGACACGGTCTTGCCCGTCTCGCGGCGATAGTGCTCGGGGGTGCGCAGGGTGCGCTCGAGGCCGGGACTCGTCACCTCGAGGGTGAAGCGACCCGGCACGGCGTTCTCGTCGTGGTCGAGTTCACGCCCGAGAAGGCGTGAAACGAGGGAGATGGCGTCGATGTCGACCCCGGCGGGCGAGCCGGGGGGAGTGTCGATGGTGACGCGCAGGACGCCACCGGAGAACTCGAGGTCGTAGAGCTCGAGACCGAGATCGGCCAGGATCGGGTTCACCATGGCGGTCACGGTGTCGGCGACTGTTCCGGCCATGCTCTCACCACCTCCCGCCGTTTCCGGCTCCACAGAATAAAAAAGACACGGGGGTCACCCGTGCCTTCCGTTCATCGAACTTCAAAGGACGGCACCGATACTACCCGTCGCCACTAGGGTTTCGCTCCGTGCTGCGCCTCTCCACCCTGTTCGTCCGCACCCTGCGGGACGACCCTGCGGATGCCGAGGTCCCCAGCCACCGCCTGCTCGTGCGGGCCGGTTACATCCGCCGGGCGGCGCCCGGGGGGTACACGTGGCTCCCGCTCGGACAGAAGGTCCTGCGACGGGTGGAGGGCATCGTGCGCCGGGAGATGGACGCCATCGCCCAGGAAGTCCACTTCCCCTCCCTGCTCCCGCGCGAGGTGTACGAGGCCACGGGGCGCTGGGACGAGTACGGCGACAACCTCTTCCGCCTCGTCGACCGCAAGGGGGCCGACTTCCTGCTCGGGCCGACCCACGAGGAGATGTTCACGCTGCTCGTCAAGGACCTGTACTCGAGCTACAAGGACCTGCCCGTCTCGCTGTACCAGATCCAGACGAAGTTCCGCGACGAGGCCCGTCCCCGCGCCGGACTCCTGCGCGGTCGGGAGTTCCTCATGAAGGACTCCTACTCCTTCGACATCGACGACGACGGTCTGGCCCTCTCGTACGCGGCGCACCGCGACGCCTACGAACGCATCTTCCGCCGGCTCGGCCTCCCCTATGTCATCGTGCGCGCGATGAGCGGCGCCATGGGAGGGTCGATGTCCGAGGAGTTCCTCGCGCCCCTCGAGGCGGGCGAGGACACCTTCGTGCGCTGCACCGGGTGCGACTACGCGGCCAACACCGAGGCCGTCGCCACCGGAGCCCTGCCCGCGATCGACGCCGACCATCCGGCGCCCGTCGAAGTGGACACGCCCGGCTGCCCGACGATCGCCGCACTCGTCGACTTCCTCAACGCCAGCCGCCCGCGCGACGACCGGCAGTGGCGGGCTTCGGACACCCTGAAGAACGTCGTGCTCGCGGTGCGCGGCCCGGACGGCACGCGCGAGACCGTCGTCGTCGGCGTGCCCGGTGACCGCGAGGTGGACCTCAAGCGCCTCGAGGCCCAGTTCTCCCCCGCCGAGGTGGAGCCCCTCGACGATGCCTCCTTCGCGGCACACCCGCTCCTGGTGCGCGGTTACATCGGGCCGGCCGTCCTCGGTGCCGACTCGGCTTCCGGCGTGCGCTACCTGCTCGATCCCTCCGTGGTGCCGGGGAGCGCCTGGGTGACCGGTGCCAACCGTGCCGACACCCACGTCGTCGACCTCGTGCTCGGCCGCGACTTCACCGCCGACGGCACCGTCGAGGCCGTCGAGGTGCGCGACGGCGACCCCTGCCCCTCGTGCGGCGCGGCGCTCCGCATCGCGCGCGGCATCGAGATCGGTCACGTCTTCCAGCTCGGGCGCAAGTACGCCGACAGGCTCGACCTCAAGGTGCTCGATCAGAACGGGCGCCAGGTGACCGTCACCATGGGCAGCTACGGCATCGGCGTGTCGCGCGCGGTGGCGGCCATCGCCGAGGCCCACCATGACGCACTCGGCCTGCGCTGGCCCCGCGGCATCGGCCCGGCCGACGTGCACGTGGTGGTGGCCGGCAAGAACGGCGACGAGATCTGCGTCGCCGCCGACGACCTGGCCGCGCGTCTCGAGGCCGAAGGGCTCGAGGTGCTCGTCGACGACCGCAACCAGGTGTCTCCCGGCGTGAAATTCAAGGACGCCGAGCTCATCGGCATCCCCGTCGTCGTCGTCGTGGGCAAGTCGCTGGCAGACGGCAACGTGGAGGTGCGCGACCGTTTCGCCGGCACCAACGAGGCGGTGCCCGTGGCCGACTCGGTCGCCCGCATCGTCGCCCTGTGTCGCGTCGCGGAGGGGTGAGCGTGCCGCGCCTCATCGCGGGAGTCGTCCGTCACTACGACTGGGGGGACGAGAACATCCTGCCGGACATGCTCGGCGTGCCCCGGGACGGTCGACCGTGGGCGGAACTGTGGTTCGGAACACACCCCCAGGCGCCCTCGCACCTCGACTCCGCGGAGGGGCCTCTGCTCGCCGACACTGCCGGAGAGATGTCGGTGCTCGTGAAGATCCTCGCCTGCGCGCGCCCTCTCTCGCTCCAGACCCATCCCGACGCGGTGCGCGCCGAGGCGGGATTCGCCCGCGAGGAGGCCGCCGGCATACCCCGCGACTCCGGCACGCGCATGTACCGGGACCCCTTCGACAAGCCCGAGCAGGTGGTGGCTCTCACGCGATTCGATGCCCTGTGCGGCTTTCTCCCCGAGGCCACCGCGCGCGAGCGTCTCGAGAGATGGGGCTGGCACGACGAGGCCGGGCGCCTCGAGATGGCGGGAACACGGGGTTACCTGGAGTGGGCGTTCGACCTCGAGGAGCCGCCGCCCCTCGATCGCTGCGACCCGTGGATGGTCGAACTCGCCGCCCACCACCCGCACGATCCCGGTCTGCGCGCGGCGGCACTGTTGAACCGCGTCGTGCTCGAGCCCGGAGAGTCGCTCGCTCTCGGCGCCGGCAACCTGCACGCCTACCTGCGGGGCACCGCGCTCGAGGCCATGCGTACGTCCGACAACGTCGTACGCGCCGGCTTCACGTCGAAGCACGTCGACGTCGCCGAACTGCTGTCCATCGTCGACACGACGCCGCTCGCGGACCCCGTCGTGCGAGGTGTGCGCGAGGGAAACCTGGTGCGCTGGTCGTCCCCTTCCCCCGTCTTCACCGTCTCGGCGCTCGACTGGCACGGCGGCGACACCCTTCCCGCATCCGACCGGTGGCGCATCTGTTTCGGGGAGCACGGCACCGTGGCCGGCGCGCGCGAACCCTCGGCGATCCTCGTGGCTCCGGGCGAGAACTGTGCGCTCGGTGCCGCAAGCGGCGGCGGTGGAGCCGACCGGGGACGACTGTGGATCGTGGAGGAAAACCGGGGCTGACCGGTCAGTCGTCGCCGACGGTGCGACGGATCTCGACGATGCGCTCGGAGGATCTGTTGGCGTCCTCGCCCTTCTCATCCAGCAGGGCCGAGCGGTCGCGCTGGGCCTCGCGCTCGGCGCGCGCCGTGTCGGCGCGGGCGATGGCCGCCTCGGTGCCGTGCTCGTTGATGAACTCGGCCCACTCCACGAGGGCCTCCACCATCTCGTCCTCGGGGACGACCGCGACGTTTCGTCCCTTGACGAACAGGTGCCCGCGCTTGTTGCCCGCCGCGATCCCCAGGTCGGCCTCGCGGGCCTCGCCCGGTCCGTTCACGACGCAACCCATCACGGCGATCTGCAGGGGCAACTTGCGATCCGCGAAGGCCTCCATGGCCCTGTTGGCCACGTCGATGACGTCGATCTCGGCGCGGCCGCAGCTGGGGCAGGCGATGAGATCGACGTTCTTGCGCTCGCGCAGGCCGAGCGCCTCGAGCAACTGACGGCCGGCACGGGCCTCCTCGACCGGATCGGCGGTGAGGCTGTAGCGGATGGTGTCCCCGATGCCCTCGAGGAGCAGCGTGGCGATCCCGGCGGTGGCCTTGACGAGACCCGCAGGCGGCGGGCCGGCCTCGGTCACGCCGAGGTGGAGGGGTGCGTCGATGGCGTCGGCGAGCATGCGGTAGGCGTCCACCATGAGGGGAACGTTGCTGGCCTTCACCGAGATCTTGTAGTCCTCGAATCCCACCTCCTCGAAGTGGGCGATCTCCTGCATGGCGGACTCGACCATGGCCGACGCGGTGAGACCCCCGTGCTTCTCGTAGAGGGCGGGGTCGAGCGAGCCGCCGTTGACCCCGATACGGATGGGAAGGCCGCGGTCGCGCGCCTCGCTCGCCACGGTCTTGATGTGCTCGGGTTTGCGAATGTTGCCGGGATTGAGGCGCAGACCGTGCACTCCGGCCTCCATGGCCGCCAGTGCCATGCGGTACTGATGGTGGATGTCGGCGATGATCGGAATGGGCGACCGGGGAACGATGTTGGCGAGACCCTCAGCGGCCTCGATGTCGTTGCAGGTGCACCGCACGATGTCGCACCCGGCGGCGGCCAGCGCGTAGATCTGCTGCAGGGTGCCCTCGACATCCGAGGTCTTGGTGGTGGTCATGGACTGCACCGAGATCGGCGAACCTCCCCCGACGGGGACCTTGCCCACCGAGATGCTGCGGGTTTTGCGGCGCTCGTACATCGCCGTCATTGTGGCAGGTCGCGGGCCCGGAGCGTCGCGGGTGCCGGTGTGTCGTTCAGCCGGCATGCCGTTCAGCCGGGTGGCCGCTCAGCCGAGGGGCCGGGTGATGTCGAGCCACAGGCCCGTGAGCATCAGCACCGCCAGCAGGGCGATGACCGTGGTGGCCACGGGCACCATCTTGGAGATGTCGGCCCGGTACACCCGCCCGCCCCGCGACCGTATCCGCTCGTAGACGGCGATGGCTGCGTGCCCGCCGTCGAAGGGAAGGAGCGGGAACATGTTGAACACCCCGACGAACACGTTGATGGAGGCGAGCAGCACGAGGATGCCCTTGAGTCCATCGAACCGCCCCACGTCCGAGCTGATCTGGCTGATGCCCACCACGGTGACCGGACGGTTCTCGATGCCGCCGGTGTCGTCGGTGAGATGACGCAGCGAGTTCAGGGGGTTGAGGGCCTGCACGACACCCGTCACGGAGCGGCCGGCCGTCGTGCCGATGTCGGCGACGCCCTGCCACAGCGCGCCGGGGAGCTCGAGCCGTTCCCATCCCCAGTCGTCGGCGGCCACACCGAGGTAGCCGACCCCGACGATGCTGGGGTTTCCGGCCAGCTCGACATCCACGGAACGCTCCAGGCCGTCGCGGACATAGATCACCCGCACGAGATCACCGGCGCGCCGGGCGCGCACCACTTCGCCGAGCGTCTCGTACGAAGAGATCGGTTCGCCGTCGATGGAGACGAGCCGGTCACCGAGGGCGATGCCCGCGCGCTGGGCCGGGCCGTCCACCACTATGTCGCGCACCACCGCGACGCCGGTGCTCTGCTCCTTGCCGGCGGTCGCGTACACGCCGGCAAGGAGCACGAACGCGATGACCATGTGCATGAGCGAGCCGGCCGTGATGACCAGAAGGCGCCGCGGGAACGACTTGGAGCGGTAGGCGCGCGGCTCGTCCCCCGGCTCGACCTCGTCGAGGTTGTTCATGCCGATGATGCGCACGAACGCGCCGAGCGGCAGGGCGCGCACGCCCCACTCGATCTCGCCCCTGCGTCGCGACCACACCCGCGGACCGAAGCCCATGAAGAACTGGGTCACCTTCATGCCGGTGAGCCGCGCCGTCGACCAGTGCCCCACCTCGTGCAGGAAGACGCTCACGAGCAGCCCGACGACGAACACGAACGCCCACGGACTGGCCCAGGCCAGCCACGCGAGAAGACCGAGCATGACGAGTCCGGTGATCCGCCCCGCCGGGGACACGACGTCCTTCTCGACGAGGCCGCCACCCGCGGCGATCTCGGTGCGCATCTTCTGGTACCAGTCGCTCATCGCGCCATTCCTTCCACGACCGCGCGGGCCAGCGCGCGTCCCTCGGCATCGGCCGCCAGCACGTCGTCAAGGTCGCGGGGTTCCGACGTCGCGCACCGTTCCATGACCGAGGCGACGACGGAGGCGATCGACGCCCAGCCGATGGCGCCGGCGAGGAATGCCCCGACCGCCACCTCGTTGGCCGCCGACAGCACGGCCGGCGCCGTTCCGCCGCGACGACCCGCGGCGTAGGCCAGGTCGAGACACGGGAAGGCCGCACGGTCCGGGGGTTCGAAGTCGAGATGCGAGAGGGTCGTCCAGTCGATGCGGCCGAAAGGCACGCCCCAACGGTCGGGATGACCGAGCGCATAGGCGATGGGCAGGCGCATGTCGGGCATGGACATCTGGGCGATGGTGGACCCGTCGGTGAACTCGACCATGGAGTGCACCACCGACTGGGGATGCACGACGACGTCGATGTCGTCGAACCCGGTCCCGAAGAGTTCGTGTGCCTCGATGACTTCCAGCCCCTTGTTCATGAGCGTCGACGAATCGACGGTGATCTTGGGACCCATTTTCCACGTCGGGTGGGCCAATGCCGCGTCAGCCGTCACCGTGGCGAGGAACCCGGCGTCCCGCCCCCGGAACGGACCACCGCTCGCCGTGAGAACGAGTCGGGCCACCTCGGTACCGGGACGATGCGAGGCCCGCAGACACTGGTGAATGGCGCAGTGCTCGGAATCCACGGGAACGAGCTCGGCGCCGGGGGTGGCGCGCAGCGGATTCACCACCGGTCCGGCGGCGATGAGGCTCTCCTTGTTCGCCAAGCCGAGACGACGGCCGGCCGACAGGGTGCCCATGGTCACGGGCAGGCCGGCGAAACCGACCACCCCGTTGACGACGACGTCGGCCACCTCGATGAGGTCGAGCATGTCGCCCGACACCCTCACACCTGGGAGGGCATCGGCAACGGCGCGGCGCGCGTCGTCGTCCACGACCACGACCACGTCGGGATGCAGAAGCCGAGCTTGTTCGATGACGGCCGCCGCCGACGAACCGACACCGATCCCCGCGACGGTGCATGCGTCGCCGCCGGAGCGCACGACGTCGACGGTCTGGGTGCCGATGGAGCCGGTGGATCCGGCAATGGCGACCCGGGTCACGAAGCCCAGGGCTGGAGCACGAGCAGGAGGTAGTACGCCGCCGGCATCGCGAACAGAAGGGCGTCGAACCTGTCGAGCACGCCCCCGTGGCCGGCGATGACGCTGCCGAAGTCCTTCACGTCGAGGTTGCGCTTGAACATCGACTCGACGAGGTCGCCGAGTGGCGCCATGACGAGCACGGCCACCGCGAGGGCCAACCACTCCGACGTGGTGTCCCACGTGCCGTTGCGCGACCCGACGAAGAACACGGCCACAATCGTGAGAACCGCTCCCCCGACGAGGCCCTCGACCGTCTTGTTGGGGCTCACCCACTCGCGCAGGGTGGTGCGTCCGGCCATCGACCCGACGAGCAGTCCCCCGATGTCGTTGGCCACCACGGCCACCACCACCATGAGCAGGGTGTCCGTGCCGGTGTGTTCCGGCACGGTCGGGGTCACCGAGTAGCGCAGGATGAGGGCGGCGTACGAACCGAGGAGGCCGATCCACAGGGTCGACATCGTGGTGATGGCGACGTTCGGGAGCGGCCCGGCGTGGACGCCTGTGGCGCCGACGAAACCGACGGAGATGGCGATGAAACCGAACGTGAACACGAGCGGCAGGGCGGCATCACCCATCCAGTAGGCGGCGAGCGGCGCGGACGCACACGTGAGGATTCCGGCGAACGTGGCCGGTCGGTAGCCCTTCTCGGTGACTTTGCTGTAGAACTCGACGGCCGCGAGTCCCACGACGGCCAGCACGATGAGCATGACGGCGGCAGGGCGCCACATGAGCGCACCGACGAATCCGCCGACGAGCAGGACACCCGTGAGCACCGCGGTGGGGATGTCGCGCGCGCCGCCCGCCGGTGGCGCCGCTCCGCGGGGACCGGCGCGGCGAACCTGGGACGGACGCTGCCCGCGCGGGACGCCGCCCGTCACGTCACTCATGGACTCGCGCTCACCGCCGAAGTCCTGCACGGGTCGACGGCGCTCGTCCGTGGGGTCCGAGCCGATGACGAGACTCTCGCGCTCGC
>JAULXU010000211.1:4026-7338 GCA_032118285.1 Ilumatobacteraceae bacterium | reverse complement strand
CACCGAGATGCGCAGATCGCGCACGGTGCGACCGAAGGGATCGACGAGATCGACGGGCGACGTCACGGCGACAGTCTCCCCCGGCTTCCGGCAGTGGCGCCAGTGACCTGGTGCGACACCGGACCGGCGTCCGGACCGAGGAACGTGGCCTCGGCTTCGGATCCGGCGGGAAGCCCCGTGCCGTCGGGGATCCGCACCAGGCAGTTCGCCGTCGCAGTCGCCGCCAATTGGTGACTGCCCTGGGCGCGGGCACGACGCACGTGGACGCGACCGTCATCCCCCCATGCAGCGACCGCCCGGTCGATGTGCACCTTGCCGTCGGGGCTTCGCACCACGTCCTCGTCGAGCAGAGCGCGCACCACCGGACGGTGGGCGGCGGCGCCGAACCCCATCATCGTGCGCAGCGCGGGTCGGGCGAGGACCTCGAAGCTGACGAGCGACGACACCGGATTGCCCGGCAGACCGAAGATCGGCACCGGGACTCCCGCGGGGCCGGGTGCGACCCCGAAGGCGAACGGCTTGGCCGGCTTCATCGCCATCTGGTGCCACGACATCTCGGCGAGGCGGGGCAGCACCAGTTTCACGGGATCGAAGTCCCCCATGCTCACCCCGCCGCTCGTCACGAGAGCATCCACCGCGCCCGACTCGAGCGCGCGGCGCAGGACCCTCTCCACGTCGGCGGGGTCGTCGCCGACGATCCCCATGTCGACCGCCTCCGCACCGGCCTCGGCCGCCAGACGCAGCAGCATCGTGCGATTCGATTCGCGAATCTGTCCCCGGGCCAACGGCGAGCCGTCGTCCACGAGTTCGTCGCCGGTCGAGAGAACCCCGACGCGAACACGCGGGTGGGCGCGGACCATGCGGGCGTTCACCGTGGCGAGGACCCCGGCCACCGCCGGCGTGACCACCGCTCCGGCGGTGAGCACGGTCTCTCCGGCGCGCACGTCGGAGCCGGCGGGACGGATACCGCTGCCCGCCGTCACCGCCCGCAGGATGCGCACACCCTCCGAACCGAGACGCTCGGTGTCCTCCACCATGACCACGGCATCGCAACCCGGGGGAATCGGCGCCCCGGTCATGATGCGCACCGCCTCGCCGGCGCCCACCGCGACAGTTCCGGGCGACCCGGCAGCGATCTCGGCGGTCACCCGCAGTTCCACCGGAACCGTCGCCACGTCCACCGTGCGCACCGCGTATCCGTCCACGGCGGTGTTGTCGAACGGTGGCACGTCCTCGCGGGACACGATGTCCCCGGCCAACACGAGGCCGGCCGCGTCGTCGGCGCGCATCTCGACCGCCGCCCGCACGGAGCATCGCTCGAGCACGGAGGCGAGCACGTCGGCGAGCGCGATCATGCGGGCACGGTATCGGGGGGTGTAGACCTGCGGACGTGTCCGCGACCACCCCGTACCTGCCCGTCCCGGTCGACGGACATTCGGTGGCATGGGACCTCTGGGACGGCTCGCCGGCCTGCCGCACCGACATGCGCTGGGAGAACGAGGGCTGGACGGCCCAGATCGACCTCATCTCCGAACGTGCCACGGTGGTGCTGCGGCTTTCGGCCCGCTGGGCTCTCCAGCAGATGCTCCTCTTCCGCGACATGGACGAACCCGACCTGTGGCTGGCCACCGACGGCAACGGCAACTGGGGCGAGATGAACGGCGCCCGTGTGGACGAATTGGAGGGATGCACGGACATCGACGTCGCAGGGACACCCTTCACGAACTCGATTCTCGTCCGACGCCTGCCCCTCGAGGACGGATTCTCGGGTGCCATCCCGGTCGCCGTCTTCGACGTCGAGACGCTCGCCGTCGAGCGTTGGAACGTCGTGTACACGCGCCACGACCGGCACACCTGGGAGTACGACTCGCTGCGTGCGGGTCGCCGCTCGACCGCCAACGTCGACGACCGGGGACTCGTCATCGACGAGGAGGGGGTCTTTCGCCGCGTCGACGGCTGAGCGCGGTCAGTTGTCGAGTGCGCCGCGCAGGTGTGCGCGCACCTTGTCCGCCAGACGATCGTCCGCGAGAGCCGCGTCCACCACGGCGGCCACCCAGCCCTCCGGCGTGCCGACGTCCCAGCGCGGCGACGCCAGCATGATGCCGGTGAAGGGACGTCGGCGAGCCTGGGCCGTGAGGGCCTCGGTGAACTGCACCTCTCCGTTCGATGCCGGACGCAACGGCTCGATGTCGGCGAACACGTCGGGCGTGAGGACGTAGCGCCCCATGAGCGCGAGTCCGCTCGGCGCGTCCTCGGGACGGGGCTTCTCCACCATTCCGGTCACGACGAACGGACCGTCCCCGATGTCGGGCCCATCGGTGGCGACCACCCCGTAGGACGAGAGACGGTCGCGCGACACGCGGTCGACGCCGATGGCGCCCGATCCCGTGGCCTCCACCGCGCCGATCAGCGACGACAGCAGCCGCGCATCGGCGACGATCTCGTCGGGGAGCATCACCGCGAACGGCTCGTCGCCCACCGCGTGGCGGGCGCACCAGACCGCCCGGCCGAGGCCGGCCACGTCGTCCTGGTGCACCACCGTGACACGCAGATCGGTCCCGATACGGGCGAGACGATCCGCGACGTCGTCTCGGCCGGCTTCGCGCAACACGGCGATGACCTCCGGCCGCGGGGTGAGGTACTCCTCGACGGCGCGCTTGTGGGGCTTCGACACCAGGACCACGTGGTCGATGCCGGCCCCCAGGGCCTCGTCCAGCACGAACTGCAGGGCGGGAACATCGAGGATGGGCAGCAGCTCCTTCGGGACCACCGAGGTGGCGGGGTAGAAGCGCGTCCCGAGGCCCGCGGCGGGGATGACGGCGGTCCGCGCTTTCATGCAATGCAACGCTATCCAGATACCATTCGGCGCCCGAAGGACCCGAACGCCAGATCCGGAGAGAGACAGATGCCCACCTACGTGTACAAGTTCGTGGAAACCGGCGAGACCATCGAGATCCAGCAGGACTTCAAAGACGACACGCTCACCGAGGCGCGTCATCCCGTGGACGGCACGGTGCGCCCCGTGAAGAAGGTGTTCCTGCCCGTCGGCATCACCTTCAAGGGCGGGGGCTTCTACAAGACCGACTCGAAGGGGTCTTCCTCGTCGAGCACCGGCTCGTCCTCTGCCGCCGACGGCGCCTCCTCGTCGGGGTCATCCGGGACATCGGACTCCTCGTCGTCCGCCACCAGCACGTCCTCTTCGACGTCGTCCGCCACGACCGACTGACCGCCCACAGGGCCCGACGGGGTCCGACGACGGGCACACATGCCTTCCCCCGGAAGGAGTGCCCATGACCCCGTTCGTCGCCAATC
>JAULXU010000211.1:0-4016 GCA_032118285.1 Ilumatobacteraceae bacterium | reverse complement strand
CAGCCGCGGCGAGAAATGCAACTGGCGCTGCGCCCTCTTCAATGCGTCCGTGGGCATCACGCCCAGGCCCCACTGGTCGACACGGCCTGGCGGCCAGGTCCAGTCGGAAGGCTGTCCGGGTCGGTAATCGTCGCCAATCTGCGCCACCGCCTCGGTCGCCTCGCACACTCGGTCGATGCCGTCGTGTCGTACCTCGAGTCCCGACGTCGCGCCCAGCTCGTCGTCGCCGTCGTCGCTGCTCTCGTGGCGGGGATCCTCTCGGCATCGGCAACCGGAGCAGCTCTCGTGGCCCGCGCGCGCTGGAACGACGGTGTGCGGGTGCTCGTGGCGACGACCGCCCTCTCCGACGACCGGGTGCTCTCACCCGGCGACGTGCGGGTCGTGTTCCTTCCCCCGGCTCTCGCCCCGGGTGATGCCCTCGCCGTCCTGCCTCCGGGTGCCCGACTCCGACTCGACGTCGCCGCCGGCACGGCGATGACGGCCTCGCTCCTCATGGATGCCGACCGCATCGATGCTGCCCGGGGGTGGCGTGTGGTGGCGGTGGGCCCGAACACGGTCGCCCCGGCACTGCGAACGGGGGACACCGTCGACGTCGTCGCGCTCGACACGGTGGTTGCGACAGGAGCCGTCGTGGTGGAGACCCGTGACGGCACGGCCGTGGCGGTGGCGGTCCCGGCCGATGTCGCGGCGCGCACCGCGACGTCGATGCACATGGGGGACGCCACACTCGTGCTCGCATCCCGTGGCACCGGCTGACGCCGCGCGCGATGGGCCGTGTCGTCGCTCAGTCCGACGAGACGGACGGCACGATGCGGGGCGACCACGGACGCGGCTCGTCCCAGTGGTGTCCCACGGGGCGTCCCTTGCGCAGTTTCACGAGGAAATCGGTCGGCCCGTCGAAGTCGGGCATCTCGACGTAGGCGGCTCCGAGTGCGTCGGGAACGTGCGCGTCGCTGCCCGCCCCGAGTGCGAGGCCGTGCTGCTCGCCGTAGCGACGGGCCCGGTCGTTGAGCGAGGCCAGGCTCGTCTTGGCGTTCACCGCCTCGATGGCGGCCACGAGTCCGGCCGAAGTGATCTCGTCGAGCGATGTCTCGGTGATGTTCGCCCGCATCGGATCGAAGGGATGCGGCACGTACACCACTCCCCCCTGGTCGGCGATCGCCCGGGCCGTCACGGCGGCCGGGGAACCGAACGGGATGCGCTCCGAGAGAAACAGACCGATGATCTCCCCGGTGTGGGTGCGCACCTCCTCGCCCGCGACCACCCGGCACGGCGAATTGTTCCCCAGCACATCGCGCAGGCGACGTGCCCCCTCGATGGCGTTGTGGTCGGTGATGCACAGAACGTCGATTCCTGCGGCGAGAATGGCCTCCGCCGTCTCCTCGAGGGTGGTGGTGGAGTCACCCGAGAACATGGTGTGGGAATGCATGTCCACGCGCACCCAACCCGACGGCGGAGGTGCGGCGAGGTGCGGATGACGTGCAACCGCGGCCGGGGACGGCGCGGGCACGGGGTCACTCCCCGCTCATCGTCACGCCGGTGATGACGAGCGACACACCGGCGGCGCGCATGGGCAGCCAATCCACGTCGCCGCCGACGGCGACGACGTCCTGGAGCATGCGCTGCAGGGTCGATGCGATGGTGAACTCGCGCACGGGTTCGGCGATCCGACCCTGCCGGATCATCATCCCCGACGCCCCGGTGGAGAAATCCCCGGACACGGGGTTGACCCCCGAGTGGAGGCCCTGCACGCTCTCGATGAGGACGCCCTCGTCCACCGTCGCGATGAGCTCCTCCTGGGTGGACGCCCCCGGCACGAGCTGCAGCGCCAGACACCCCACGCCGCCACCCGAGGCGTTTCCCGTGCTGCGCGCTCCGGCGCGCCGCGCCGAATACGAGTTGTGGGTGAACATCCTCAGCACGCCGTCCTCGATGAGGACGTTGCGCCTCGCGGCCAGTCCCTCGCCATCGAACTCCGTGGCGGTGTAGGCCCGCGGATCGGTGGGATCGTCGATGAGCGTGATGAGCGGGTTGGCCACCGCCTCACCCAGGCGGTCGGCGAAGATGCTGCGCCCCTTCACCACGCTCTCCCCGTTGAGGGTCGAGCCGATGATGCCGAGGAACTGGGCCGTCACCATCGGGGCGAGCACCACCGTGGTGCGGCGACTGGCGGGCTTGACCGCCCCGAGCAATCGGACGGCGCGGTTCGCGGCCCGTCGACCGGCCTCGTCGAGGTCGAAGAGGTCCGGGTTGTCCCCCACCGCGTAGGCCCAGCCCGTCTGGGTCTCGCCGTTCTCCTCCGCCATCACGCTGACCGACGCGTGGCAACCGTTCGACTGGCCGCTGAGGCGGATGCCGGTGGTGGTGGCAAAGGCTCGCTCGGTCGATCCATCCGAGTAGTTCGCGTCGTCGATGCGCACGCGCGGGTCGGCCTCGACGGCGATGCGCTCGAGACGCCGGGCGATGTCGATCTTGTCGGCCACGGGATACGCCGCCAGTCGTTCGTCCCACAGTTGCTGCTCAACCACCGATACGCCGTCGGGCTCGGCGAGGCCGGCCCACTCGTCCGGTGTGCCGAGCTCGGCGTTCTCCCGGGCCTCGGCGAGCACCTCCCGCCAGGAGGCGGCATCGAGGGTCCCGGCGCTCGCCGTTCCGGTGCGACCCTCGACGATCACGCGCACACCGATGCCCTGGGACTGGGACGAGACGAAGTGCTCCACCTCGCCGTGGCGCACCCTCACGTCGGTTCCCAGCGACCGCGACACGCTGGCCTCGATCTGCTCGCCGGCTCGCGCCTCGGCGACGATGGCGTCGGCGATGGCCTGCAGGTCGTCGACGGTGCGACGGGTCATGCCGCGGTACCACCGATGGTCATCGACGTGACTCTCAGCGTGGGTTGGCCGTCACCCACCGGGACGCCCTGGCCGTCCTTGCCGCAGGTGCCGGGATTGCCCATGGCGAAGTCGTTCCCGAGCATGTCGATGTCGGCGAGCACCTGGGGTCCGTTGCCGATGAGGTTCCCCTCGCGCAAGGGCTCGCCGATCTCGCCGTTCTCGATGAGATAGGCCTCGGTCATGCCGAACACGAAGTCCCCGGTGGCCGTGTTCACCGAGCCGCCACCGAGCTTGGCCACGTACACGCCGCGGTCGGTGCTCCGGATGATCTCGGCGGGATCGGTGTCGCCGTTCGTCACGTAGGTGTTCGTCATGCGCACCATCGGAAGGTGCTCGTAGCTCTGTCGGCGGCCGTTCCCGCTGTGGGGGCGACCCTCCTTCACCGAACGGATGTGGTCCCACATGTAGTCGGTGAGCACGCCGTTCTCGATGAGCAGGTTCTTCTGGGCCGGATGGCCCTCGTCGTCGATGCCGATGGCGCCCCATTCGCGGGTCATCGTGCCGTCGTCCACCACGGTGACGAGGGGCGAGGCGACGAGTTCGCCACGACGTCCGGCGTAGACACTGGCACCGCGGTCGACGAGGTCGGCCTCGAGACCGTGGCCGCACGCCTCGTGGAACAGCACGCCGCCCGATCCGCGTTCGATGACGACGGGCATGGCCCCGCTCGGGGCGGGACGCGCCCGAAGTTTCGTCACGGCGCGGCGTGCGGCGCGCGAGGCGAGCTCGGCGATGCTCTCCTCCTCGAACAGTTCGAATCCGATGGTGTGGCCGAGCGAGTCGAATCCCGTCTGCATGCCGGTGTCGCCATGGGCCACCACGCTGATGCGCAGAAGCGTGCGCACCTGCTCGTCGCTGGCCAGGACGCCGTCCGAGTTGGCCACGAGTATGCGGCGCACCGCATCGGAGTACCCGGCCGACACCTGCACGATGCTCGAGTGCTCACCGCGCGCCGACTCGTCGGCGGCCATCAGGAGGGCCACCTTGCGCTTCTTCTCGACCGTGTGGGGTGCGATGCGCACGTCGTTCACCTTCTGACGACGAGGTGCCCCGAGCGCCACGGTGACGACGCCCCCCTCCCCCGATGACGCTGCGGCGGCTGCGGCCTCCGCCGCCGCCAGC
>JAULXU010000210.1:1440-3338 GCA_032118285.1 Ilumatobacteraceae bacterium | reverse complement strand
ACGGGGTCACTGAGACGCACGGGTTGCTGCCATGTCACCCGTGCGGTTCCGTTCGACGAGGTGACGCGCGGAGTGAGGGGCTGGCTCGTGCTCTCGGAGATGCGCACCCCGAAACCGGAGGCGGTCTCGACATAGACCCCGGAAAAGGTTGCCGAACTGACGATTGCCTCGGCCGCGTTCAGGAGACCACCGGAACTGTAGGACCCGAGTGCGTAGTCCTTCCACCTCGACCGCAGGTTGACATCGAGGTCATGGAGCCATCCGGCCGCCACAAGGGGGCCGGAGACGCCGTCGGAAACGGTTCCCGCGATGCTGCCCGTCGCGTTGACCGTCATTGTGTCGATGTTCACCGAGGCAACGGACATCGAACCGAGCCTGATCGCGATGTTGCTGTCGTCGAACCGGGCGATGTCGCCGTGGACGATGGCGTAGGAGTATCCGTTGTAGGTCTTGCCGGCAAACTCGCCGAACATCAGGTCCACTGTGCCGGTGGTGACACCGGACCAATTGAGTCTCGTGACGATGCTGTCCGTGGTGGGCGTGACGATGACCCCTCCGGACCATGCGTAGAGGGTGCCCACGGAGTCGATGGTCGCCGAACTTGCCACCGACGACGACGAGCGGTTCCAGATCCTCACCCAGTCACCCAGGTTCGACCCCAGCACCACGTACTGCCCATGCACCGCGAGGGACGTGACAACGGCGCCCCCGAGCGAGAGGGACGGGACGGAGAGCTCGGTGAGGGTGCCCGACGCACCGATCGAGTAGCGCTTCACGCTGCTCCCGGCGACGATCAGCTCGTTGTTCGCGGTGTCGAGAATCGCCGCACTGGCTGCGGGCATGGATGAAGCCACCGAAGAAGCCACGATCGATGTGTCGGACACGGTGAGTTCGTAGACGTTCGTCCCACTGCCCCTTGGCACGGCGAGGATTCGTTCGTGGACCGGGTCCTGGAACAGCCACATACCCGAGCCGGCAGGCAAGGTCCCGGTTGCCACGAGTCTGGTGGACACATCCACGGCCACGAGGTTCCTGTTCAACGCACCCGCCCACAGGAGCCCCCTGTGCTCGTCGGTGACCATCGGGGCACGAACTGCAATCGGCAGGCCGGCGTTGGTTTCCGACCAGGTCCCGCTCACGTTCACCGCGGTGGAGGGCGACGCTGTCGTCCCGGCAGACGGAGTGCCCGGCCCCGTTCCGTTCGTGGCGACGACAGTGACGGTGTAGGAGGTGCCGTTGGTGAGGCCCCCCACCTTCACGAGGTGCCGGACAGCCCCCGCGGGCACGTTGGATGAGACCACCGTCGCGCTTCCCGAACCGGGGGTTGCCGTGACCTCGAGCGAGAAGACTGCACCGCCGGTTGCCGACGGCAGGGTGATTTCCACGTTCAGCCATTCGTTGCCGGACCCGATGCGGCGGATGGTGGGTTGGCCCGGTGTCCCGTCGTCGACCGGCGTGACGCTGGTGCTGCTGGTCGGCCCGCGTCCCCGTGAGTTCAGGTAGGTGGCTGTGACCGTCACTGCCTGGCCGTTGGTGAGGCCGTACTTGACGTACTGGGTGGTGGTCCGGGGGAGCGTGACGGTCCCGCCACTGGAGAACGAGAGTTGCACCGCTGCCACGCCGGCACCCGGTGAGGTCCACGACACGGTGGCGGCGCCGTTGCGGGGCGTGGCGGAGAGACCGGAGGGGGCGGACGGGAGCACATCTCCCGCGTACAGCGGTGACTGCAGGATGCTGCGTGAGTCCACCGTGACTGTGTTGCTCACGATGATCGCGGTGACGTCCGCGGCCGAGAGGGCCGTGTTCGACGACCAGAGCCGTGCGACCGCCCCCGCGACGTGCGGCGCGGCCATCGACGTTCCCGACATCGTCGTGGTTGCGGTGTCGCTCGTCCGGTA
>JAULXU010000210.1:0-1430 GCA_032118285.1 Ilumatobacteraceae bacterium | reverse complement strand
CCCGACGCCGGGGGCCCAGATGTCGAGGCACGAGCCCCAGTTCGAGAACGACGCCTTCAGGTCGGAACTGTCCGTGGCGCCCACCGTGATGGCGAGCGGCGCGCGGGCGGGCGACGTGGTGCACGCGTCGGCGTTGCTGTTTCCGGCGGCCGCCACCACAACGATCCCGTCGGCGACCGCCGACGCAACGGCAGCGTCGAGCGGGTCGTAGGAGTCGCCGCCGAGGCTCATGTTCATGACGGCTGGCGTGCCTGCCTGGTGGTGGGTGATCGCCCAGTCGATTCCCTGGATGATCACCGAGTAGCTGCCGCTGCCGGAGCACGTGAGCACGCGGATGGGGACGATGCTTGCGTTCTTTGCCACGCCGTGGGCGGCGCCCGCCACGGTTCCCGCCACGTGGGTGCCGTGCCCGTGGCAGTCGGAATTGCCGTCCCCCGGGTCGCCCGTTCCGTTCCACCCCGACGTCACCCTGCCGCCGAAGTCCGAGTGGGTTCCCCTCGTGCCGGTGTCCACGACGTATGCAGTCACGCCGGTGCCGTCCGAGTCGTATGAATAGGTGCTGTCGAGCGGCAGGGATGCCTGGTCGATGCGGTCGAGTCCCCACGGCGGGTTCGACTGGTCGGTGTCGACGGTGACCGTCATGTCGTTCCAGATCTGTGCGACACCGCCGTTCCGCGCGACCTCCTGCAGGTCGTCGGGATCGTCGGGGTCCGTCCTCACGAGGACGGTCCGGATGCTGTCCGCGGTGAGCACTTCCGCATCCACACCGGCGTCCTGCAGTTCCTCGGCGACCGTGGATGCGCCGCGTCCCCGCGCGACCCTCACGATGTACTGGCCCGGGATGATGTCACTCTCGGCGGCAGTCGACGGTGCGGAGACGTCCGTCCGCTGTGCTGCGGGCGTGCTGGCCGTGGCGCCCATCCTGTCGACGGTCACCTGGCCGCCGGCCGTGTCGTGCTGGCCGAGCCGCACGGCAGTGCCCGAACGACTGACGAGCGAATCAATGTCCGGCTCGTCCGCGGGGGCATCGGCATTGACCGGCACGGCTGTGCCCGGCGTGTCGTTGACGGGACCGGCTGAAACTCCCCGGACCGGGGCCGAGACGAGCAGGGTTGATGCCAACACGGCAACTCCGGCACGCCGGACGGCTGAATGCGACAGAGCCCGACCCACTGAGCAGATTCTACGGACGGATGCGAACACGGCATCACGGCTCGGCAAGCGTCCGGCGCCGGCGGGGCGGGCGTGCCGCAGACGGGCCCGGTTTGTCCCCGGATTGCTAGCGGGACTCGGTGAACTGAAGTGCGGCGTCGGTGCCGAGGCTGGGGAGCGACCAGATCAGGTCGCGCAGAAGAATGGTCTCGTTCACGTTGAGCGCGAGACGGCCGAGAGCGGTGTGGATCCGCTCGACCGCGGCGACGTAGCCCTCG
>JAULXU010000209.1:0-13258 GCA_032118285.1 Ilumatobacteraceae bacterium | reverse complement strand
CGGGCGGTTCGTCGCGGATCGTCACCGAGCGGCCCGCCGAGGAGAGCGCCACATGAGGGTGAGCCTCGTCCTCATCCTCGCCGTCCTGCTGCTCGTCGCCGCGTGGTACCGACGTCGGATGGTGCTCGTGCGGCGGTCCGGGGCGTCGACCCCCGCGGCTCCCGCGCCGGATCTCGGCTCGGGCACGGACCGCACGAGGTCGGTCTTCGCATCGGCATTCTCGGCCCTTCGCGCCCGGGCGCGTCTCGATGATGCCGCGTGGGAGGAACTCGAGGAGACGCTTCTGCGCGCCGACCTGGGCGCAGAACTCGCGGTGACGCTGTTGGCTCCGTTGCGCGAGCGGGTGGCCTCGGGCGACCTGCGCACGGCCGACGACGTCATCACCGCGTTGCGCGCATCGATGACCGCCGCCCTGCGCGACACGGACCGCTCCCTGGCCTTCGCCGACGAGGGGCCCACGACATGGATGTTCGTCGGGGTGAACGGGGTGGGCAAGACAACCACCATCGGCAAGCTGGCGGTCCAACAGGTCGCGGCGGGCCGTTCGGTGGTGCTCGCCGCGGGGGACACGTTCCGGGCCGCCGCGGCCGAACAACTCGAGGTGTGGAGCCGACGGTCCGGCGCATCGTTCGTGCGCGGCGCCGAGGGAGGCGATCCGGCCTCCGTGGTCTTCGACGCGATCCAGAGCGCAGCCGCGCGCGGTGCGGACCTGGTGCTCGCCGACACGGCGGGACGACTGCAGAACAAGAAGAACCTCATGGACGAATTGGCCAAGGTGCGTCGGGTGGCCGACAAGGCCCCTGGTCGGGTCACCGAGGTGCTCCTCGTGGTGGACGCCACCACGGGACAGAACGGCCTCAGCCAGGCTCGTGAGTTCGCGGGCGCCACCGCCCTCACCGGGGTCGTGCTCACCAAGCTCGACGGCTCGGCGAGGGGCGGCATCGTCTTTGCCATCGAGACGGGTCTCGGCATTCCGGTGAAGCTCGTGGGCCTCGGTGAGGGCGCCGGTGACCTCGCTCCCTTCGATCCGACCGACTACGTGGGGGCACTTTTCGGGTGACGCCGGGAACCGTGGGTTCCCTGCAAGCGTCACATCCACGGAACCCCCACCCGGGTCCGACATCATCGACAACAAGGAGACCCCTCATGAAGCGATTCCGTGCACCTCTCGTCCTTTTCGGTGCGGGGACGCTGATGCTCTCCGCCTGCGGATCCGGCCTCGAGACCCTCACCCTCGCCCGGACCGGTCGTGACGCGAGCAAGCTCGCCGCGGGGGCCAGCGAGTCCGCCGACGTGATGTGGGCTCCGTACATGGAGTACGAGGTCGTGGGGGACCTGCCCGATCTCGGCGACGAGGCCAAGGCATGGAAAGTGGCTGCACCCTCTCTGTCCACCGCCAAGAATCGCCTCACCGCTCTGGCCCGCCATCTCGGCGTCGAGGGTGAGCCGATGTCCAACGACGAGGATCGGGCCAACTGGACGATCGGACTCGACCCGGAGACCTGGAGCGGCATGAGCATGTACGTGTCCGACTCCGAGGTGTGGTGGTCGTACACGTCCGAGTCGCTGTCCCGTGGCGCCTCCGAAGGGTGCGTCGAGCCCGCGCCGGGCGAGGAGCGCCCCGACGACTCCGGTTCATCCACCGACTCCGGTTCATCGACAACGTGTGCGGAGATCCCCGAGCCGAAGAAACCGGAGAACCTGCCGAGCGCCGCCGAGGCGGAGGCGGCCATGACGGCTCTCCTCGATGCCGGGGGAGAGGATCCTGCCGAATGGAAGTTGTCCGCGACCATCGATGAGTGGGGTGCCTGGGTGCAGGCCATCCGTCTCGTCGGGGGCCTCGAGAGCTCCTACATGTGGTGGATGTCCTTCGGCGATGACGCCGAGGTGACGAGCGCCAATGGAACGTTCGTCTCGGTCCGATCGAACGGTTCCTACCCCCTCGCCGATACCGCCGCCGCGGTGGACCGTCTCACCACGTGGATGTTCGCCGCCCGCGCCGAGGACCTGGTGGGCGGCGTCGCCATCGACGACATCTCGGGGGAACTGACGAAGGGGGTCGGGACCGGGGAGAGCGAGCCCGCGGATCCCTCCGAGGGCTCGGGCTCGTCGCCCGGGTCGGACGGCGACGGCATTTCCGCTCCGGACGAAAAGCCGGTGGAGCCGACGCCCATCGACCCCGTGGTTCCGACGGAACCCGTCGTGGTGAAGATCACGGGCGCGCGCCTCGGGCTGATGGCTGCCTGGCTGGAGGATGGCCGGGTCATGCTTCTGCCCGCCTACATCTACACGAACGCCGACGGCGACGTCGGCAGCGTCTACGCCATCATCGACGAGTACCTCGGTTTTGCCGACCCCTCGGACACGACGGTGCCCGGACCCACGGATTCCACCGACCTGCCCGAGCCGCCGCCGCTCATCGACGACGAACTCGCCGCCACGCTCGTGGGACTCTCGGAGGAGGACGCCATCGCCAATGCCGAGGCCAACGGTTGGATCGTGAGGATCGCCGCTCGCGACGGGGAGAGTTTCCAGCTCACCACCGACTGGGTGGAGAACAGGGTGAACCTCGTCGTCGACGACGGCACGGTCACCGCCGTCACCATCGGCTGACCTCGAAGGCCCGTCCGGAAGTGTCCCGCTAGCCTCAGAACGCCATGTTCGATTCATTGAGCGACCGCCTGCAGGGAATCCTCGGTCGCGTGCGGGGCCGGGGCCGGCTCACCGAGGCCGATGTCGACGAGGTTCTCGCCGAAATCCGCACCGCCCTGCTCGACGCCGACGTGAACGTGTCGGTGGTCCGCGACGTCATGGTCCGCATCCGCGAGGCGGCCGTGGGGGCGCAGCTGTCGGAGGTGCTCGACCCGGGCCAGCAGATCGTCAAGATCGTCAATGCCGAACTCGTCGCCATGCTGGGGGGCGAGACACTGCGCATCACCTACGCATCCTCCCCGCCCACGGTCGTGCTGATGGCGGGTCTGCAGGGGTCGGGCAAGACGACGAGTGCGGCGAAACTCGCGCGCTGGTTCCGTGCACAGGGGCGCCAACCGTTGCTTGTCGGCGCGGATCTTCAACGTCCGGCCGCTGTCGAGCAACTGCGCACCCTCGGTGCCCAGGTCGGGGTCCCGGTGTTCAGCGAGCCGGGTGACCCCGTCTCCACCGCGAAAAAGGGACTGAAGGAGGCCAAGCGCCTCGGCAAGGACGTGCTCATCGTCGACACCGCCGGTCGACTCTCGGTAGACGAGGAGATGATGCGCCAGGTGGCCGACATCTCGCGCGCGGTGTCCCCCGACTACACCTTCCTCGTCGTCGACGCGATGACGGGTCAGGATGCAGTCGGTGTGGCCGAGGCATTCCACGCGCGGCTCGACGTGGACGGCATCATCCTCTCGAAACTCGACGGTGACGCCCGCGGAGGGGCCGCACTCTCCGTCAAGTCGGTCATCGGTCGGCCCGTCGCCTTCGCCGCGACGGGCGAGCGCATGGACGCCTTCGAGCAGTTCCATCCCGATCGCATGGCGGGTCGCATCCTCGGCATGGGCGACGTCCTCACGCTGATCGAGCAGGCCGAGCAGGTCTTCGAGAAGGACAAGGCCGAGGAGGCCGCGGCACGCCTGATGGAGGGCCAGTTCACGCTCGACGACTTTCTCGACCAGTTGCAGCAGGTGAAGAAAATGGGGCCGCTCTCGGGCGTGCTCGGGATGCTGCCGGGCGTCCCGAAGGACCTCAAGAACGCCGGAATCGGCGACGACGTGCTGAGAACGACGGAGGCGATCATCCGGTCGATGACAAGAGAAGAGCGTCGCGACCCCTCGGTCATCAACGGCAGCCGCCGCACGCGCATCGCCAGGGGGAGCGGCACCCAGGTCAGCGACGTGAACCGCCTCCTCAAGCAGTTCACCGAGATGCAGAAGATGATGAAGCGCATGGGCGCCCTCGCCTCGGGCAAGGGGGGCAAGAAGGGGGCCATGCGCGAACTGGAGAGCATGCTCGGGGGGCAGGCATTGCCGCCCGGATTCGGGCGCTAGCCCCGGGGGCCGGCGGGGAGCGCGCTCCGATCGAATCGGCCCGTTGGGGGCCGACCTCGGCCACCGATAGCCTCAGAAAGTCTGAAACACCGGGGCCCCTCCCGGGCCTTCCCAGGAGAATCCACCACATGGCAGTCAAGTTGCGCCTCACCCGAGTCGGAAAGACCAAGCAACCCCAGTACCGCGTCATCGCCGCCGATTCCCGGCGCGCCCGCGACGGCCGGTTCATCGAGATCCTCGGTCAGTACAACCCCCGCACCGAGCCCTCGCAGCTCTCGATCGACAACGACAAGGCCGTGGCATGGCTGCTCAAGGGTGCCCAACCCACCGAGCGTGTGCGCAAGCTGCTGGAGATCAGCGGCGCCTGGGCCCAGTTCACGTCGGCCAAGTCGAAGTGACCGCCGTGTCCGACATCGATCACAACAGCGAGGATGCGCCGACCGCCGTCGCGGTCCTCGAGCACATCGTGCGCAGCATCGTCGATGACGCCGATGCCGTGTCGGTGTCCTCCTCGGCCGGCAAGGGTGACAAGGTCCTCCTCGAGGTCCGCGTCGGTCCCGGCGACCTCGGGCGCGTCATCGGCCGCCGCGGCCGCACCGCCCAGAGCATCCGCACCGTCGTGCGTGCCGCCGCGGTGAACGACGACGTCGAGGTCGACGTCGATTTCGTCGACGACTGATCCGGTGTCCCGCGACTCCGCTCCGACCGGACTGCTGGAGATCGGTCGCATCGGACGTCCCCACGGTGTCAGGGGCGACCTGCTCGTGTCCTTCACGAGCGACCTGGAGGAGCGTCGGAGCACCGGGGCCGAATTCACGGTCGTGATCGGCGGGGACGCCACGACCCTGGTCATCGCCTCCATCCGCCCCCAGGGAGAGCGACATGTCGTGCACTTCGAGGGTGTCGAGGACAGGACCGCCGCCGAGCGTCTCGTGAACAGGCTGCTCTGGGCCCCTCCCGCCGACACGGGTGACACCATCTGGGTGCACGAGCTGATCGGGTCGAAGGTGGTCGAGACGTCGGGAATCGAGCGAGGAACGTGCGTGTCGGTCATCGACAACCCGGCCCACGACATTCTCGAACTCTCCGACGGTTCTCTCGTCCCGATGGCCTTCGTCATCTCGTGCGCTGAGGGAACGGTCGTCATCGACCCGCCCGAAGGGTTGTTCGATCTCGCATGAGCAGCACCGGCCGTCCAGCGTCACTGCGTATCGACGTCTTCACGATTTTTCCCGGGATGGTCGACGGATTTTGCGCTCACAGTCTCCTCGGACGGGCCCGTTCCGAGGGCGCGGTCGACCTGCGCTGCCACGACATCCGCGATCACGCCGTCGACGATCATCGCACCGTGGACGACGCGCCGTTCGGTGGCGGGGCGGGCATGCTCATGCGGCCCGAGCCGATCTTCGAGGCGGTGGGGGCCGCCGATCCGCCGCGACCCCTGCTCCTCCTCGGCCCCGGAGGGGACCGGTTCGACCAGTCCATGGCCGCCCGTCTCGCGGCCGGGGGCGGCTTCAGCCTGCTCTGCGGCCGTTACGAGGGTGTCGACCACCGGGTGCGCGAGCACCTGGTCGACCATGAGGTGTCGGTGGGCGACGTCGTGCTGGCGGGCGGGGAAGTGGCGGCCTGTCTGGTCATCGAGGCGGTCACACGGCTCATCCCCGGGGTGATGGGCAACGCCGTGTCTCCGGTCGCCGAGAGTTTCGGAGACGCGGGCCTCCTCGAGGAGCCCCAATGGACCCGACCCGCCGAAGATAGGGGCTGGGAGGTCCCCGAGGTGCTCCGCTCCGGTGACCATGCCCGCATCGCCGCCTGGCGCCTCGGTCAGGCACTCGCCAGGACGCTCGCCCGTCGCCCCGACCTCATCGAGGCCCGTGGGGGGCTGAGCGAGGCTGAAAGGCGCCTGTTGGAAGCCACCGACCCCGTCTCGTATCCTTCTCCTTTCGGCCCCTGAGGGTCCGCCACAGGCGGAACGGCCGCACACACGTCGCGCGAAGGACAGACCATGAAGACCACCGACATCGTTGACAACCCGAACAAGCGCGACGACGTTCCCGCCCTGCTGCCCGGTGACGAGGTGAAGGTGCACGTGCGCGTCGTCGAGTCGGGCAAGGAGCGCATCCAGGTGTTCCAGGGCGACATCATCGCCATCCGCGGTTCCGGCATCGCCGAGACCTACACCGTCCGCAAGGTGAGCTACGGCGTCGGGGTGGAGCGCACGTTCCCCCTCCACAGTCCGTCGGTGGCCCGGATCGAGGTGGTGAAGCACGGCGACGTCCGTCGCGCCAAGCTGTACTACCTCCGCGACCGCGTCGGCAAGGCCGCCAAGATCCGCGAGAAGCGCGACTCCTGAGGCAACCGGCGAGGCAGTGAACACCGACGACCTCGAGGATTTCGAGGCAGAGCGGGAGTTCAAGCTCGCGCAGGAATACCAGGACGTGGTGGGCATGTTCCGCTACGCCGTGGAGACCGAGCGCCGGTTTTACCTGGCCAACGACGTGAGGATCGCCGTCACCGGCGATTCCGCGCGGCCCCTCATCGAGGTGGAGATGACCGACGCATGGGTGTGGGACATGTACCGCAAGACCCGTTTCATTCCCTCGGTGAGGGTGCTGAGTTTCAAGGACGTCAACGTCGAGGAACTCCCGTCGGACGCGATGATCGCGCCCGACGCGATCTAGCCGCCCGACGTCTCGCGCGTGCCCGCTGGGCCGAGGACCTGGTGGCCCGCTGGTATGTCGCCGAGGGATTCGTCGTCGTTGCGCGCAACTGGACGGTGCGAGGGGGCGAACTCGACGTGGTGGCGCGCTCGGGCCGTCTGATCGCGGTGTGCGAGGTGAAGGCGCGTGCCACCGACGCATTCGGATCCCCGGCCGAGGCCCTCACGCCGCTCAAGCAGCGACGCGTCCGGCGTGCGGGTTTCTCCTTCGTCGGGACACTCCCCGAATCGGGGTCGTGGCGGGTGCGGTTCGACCTCGCATGCGTGCTCGGCACCTCGCTCGACATGCACCTCGATGCCTTCTGACGCTCAGTCCCGCTCGCGGGGCCGCCGATCCCAGCACGCACGGTGCCAGTGGCGGCGCAGATCCGGGGCGTCGCTGGGGACGGCCACGATGTGTCCCGTGCCCGGAGGGATGTCGCGCTCGCATCCCGGACAGATGTAGGTCTTGAGGGCCTCATAGGGCTGCACGCGGCGCACCTCCACCTCTCCGAAGGCACCGTCCCAGATGTCGCGCTCCACGGTGTCAGCCGAGGAAGGCCCAGGCAACGAGACCGGCGCAGATGACGACGGCAGAGGCCACGAACCAGGCATCGGTCCTGCGCACGACGCGTCTGCGGTGCGGATTGAATCCCATGGGACAGTATCGCCGCACGTCGAGTCGTCTCCTCGTGGGCACCGCGCCTCTTCTTCGAGGTGCGCCCCGATCGCGGGCACGGCGAGAGATAGCGTGGCGACGATGTCGCGGCGCATTCTGCTCCTCCTCGCGACAGGGGTCGGACTGGCGACGATGCTGGCTCCCTCCGGTCTCCATGCCCGGTCCGGGGTCTCTCTGCCGGCACAGACGGTTCCCGGCCCGACCACGACGACCACGTCGTCCCTGCCATCGGCGGTCACGACGGTGCCCGAGGGTTGCCCGGGACCGCCGGCTTGGTTCGCCGTGTTCACGGGACGTCTCGAGCGAACGGAGGGTTCGGCCGGAATCTTCACGGTGCTTCAGGTGCGGGCAGGTGCTCCGGATGCGGTCGTCGTCGGCACCGAAGTCCGGGTGTCCTACGGAACGGATGTGCGTTTCCTCGAGGTCGGAACCAGCTACATCGTCGGGATGGCATCCGACCCGGTCACGCTGGCGCTGGCTTCGACCGTCCGCGACTCGCCCGACCTGTTCGGCGGCGCCGAACTCGCCGGATCCCGGGAAGCCTGCCCCGAGTTCGAACAACCCGCCCGCACCCTGCGCCTGGACGGGACGAGCGTCGACACCGCCGTGCTCTCCGGACTGTCGGACGCGAGATGGGTGCTCCTCGTGGTGATCGTGGTGCCACCCGCGATCGTGGTGGTGGCACTTCTCGCGGCCGTCCGCTGGCGCCGGGGCGGGCGTCGCTGACTCAGTCGGGACGGGCGTCGAGAGCGATGCGGCGCAGTTCGGCCACGGCGTGTCCGAGGCCGAGGGGGTCCCTGTAGAGGGCGCTCCCGGCGATGAGCACGTTGGCCCCGGCCGCGGCCGCTCCGCCGATGGTGGCAGGCGAGATGCCCCCGTCCACCTCCAGGTGCACGGTGTCGGAGAGTCCCCGAGCCTCGATCATCGCTCGCACCTCGCCGATCTTGGGCTCCATGGTGGCGATGTAAGCCTGGCCGCCGAAACCCGGATTCACGGTCATGACGAGAACCATGTCCACGAGGTCGAGCACGTGCTCCACCGTCGAGGCGGGCGTGGCCGGGTTGAGAGCGACGGCGGCTGTCGCACCGAGCGAGCGGATGTTCTCCAGCGTGCGGTGGAGATGAGTGCAGGCCTCGGCATGGACGATCAGGCGCTGACACCCGGCCTCGACGTAGCGCGGCGCCATGACGTCGGGGGTGAGGACCATCAGATGGGCCTCGAAGGGGAGCGAGGTGTGCGCGCGGGCCGCGGCGATGACGTCCGGGCCGAAGGTGAGGTTCGGCACGAATTGGCCGTCCATCACGTCCCACTGGATGAGATCGACGCCCGCCTCCTCGAGTGCCCGCACCTCCTCGCCGAGTCGGGCGAAGTCCGCGGGAAGGACCGAGGGCGCGATCATCACGGGAAGCGACACGTGTGCACCCTAGTCGTGCGCACCGACGGGACCCGTCCGACGTACGCTGTCGCGGTGGATGCAACCGGTGCGGTGAGGATCGAGAAGCTCGTCGCCGGTGGCGAGGGTCTGGCGCGCATGGCCGACGGGCGGGTCGTGTTCGTGCCCGGAGTGGTGGCGGGCGAACTCGTGGACATCGAGGTCCTCGAGACGCAGCGGGACTTCGCGCGCACACGCGTGACCCGGGTGGTCGAGCCGGCCTCCCAGCGTCGCGAACCGCCCTGTCCCCGGGTGGCCGACGGGTGCGGGGGCTGCGACTGGCAGCACATCGAGCGCCGGGTCCAGGGCCAGGCCAAGGTGGCCATCGTGCGCGAGGCCTTCGAGCGCACCGCCAAGATGGCCGTGGACCCGCCGTTGCGTCGCCTCGCGGAGGACGCCCGGCGCACCACGGTGCGCATGGCCTCGACCGGGACCGGAATCGGCTTCCGGATGGCCGACTCCCACGAGGTCGTTCCCGTGGACCGTTGCCCCGTCGCTCACGACCTCATCAACGAACTCGTCGCCGTGCCCCTCCTCGCCGGGGAGGGCGAGGTGAGCCTGCGCGTGGGGGCCCGCACGGGGGACCGGGCGGCCTGGTTCCACGAGGGGTCGCCGGTGCCCGATCTGCCGCCGGGACTGAGAGCGGGCGCCAAGGCGCGCGTGCGCGAGGTGGTGGACGGCATCGGTTTCGAGGTGTCGATGGGATCGTTCTTCCAGTCCTCTCCGGAGGCTGCCGAGCTCATCGTCGATTCGGTCCGTCGCCGGCTCGACACGGTCGATGCCCGGGGCGGGCGACTGCTCGACGCCTACGGAGGAGTGGGTCTGTTCGCGGTGCTGCTGGCGGACCGTTTCGACGACGTGATGCTCGTCGAGTCGAACCCCTACGCCTGCCGGGATGCGGTGCGCAACCTGGCGGACCACGCCGCCATCATCGAGCAGGCCGAGATGGAGCACTGGGACCCGTCGCCGGCCGACGTGGTCGTGGCGGACCCCGCCCGCCAGGGACTGGGGAAGAAGGGGGCGGCGGCTCTGGTGGCCACGGGTGCGACCCGGTTGGTTCTCGTCAGTTGCGACCCCGTCTCGGCGGCGCGGGACGCCCGCCTGCTCGTGGACGCGGGATTCTCGCTCGGCGAGATGGAGGTGCTCGACATCTTCCCCGAGACACACCACGTCGAGGTCGTCACCACGTTCATCCGGTGATGACGAGGTCGGCCACGGCCGGGATTCCCGGGGACGACCGCAACGCAATGGTGCGCCCTCTGGGGCTCGAACCCAGGACCTGCGGATTAAGAGTCCGTTGCTCTACCAACTGAGCTAAAGGCGCGCGCCTCCCACAATAGGTCGCCGGCGCTGATTCCCACCAACACTCGGCCATGCCGGAGGTTGACGACGGGTACGGCGAGCGTTCCGCGGCCGGCACCGACGTGAATCGGTGCCGGCCCGAACATGGGGTGAGCGAGGGGACTTGAACCCCCGACCTCCAGGGCCACAACCTGGCGCTCTAACCGAGCTGAGCTACGCCCACCAAGTGGATCGCCAGTCTGCCACGGTCGTGAAGGGCTCCCAACTCCCGGATCGGTCGACCGAGGACGTGTCCCGAGTAGGCTCGGGTCGACCGTCAATCGGGGTGATACCAATGTCGGCAACGAACCACGCGTTGCGCACCAAACTGGCCGACCGGGCCAGAGAAATCACGAAGAGAGAGCTGCAGGTTTACGCCGCGCGGACCACGGGCTCGCAGCGGGCCAACACCCGCGCGAGGAAAGTGCTGCCCCTCGGTGTGCCGTCCAGTTTCCAGGCCTACGACCCGCATCCCATCGTGGTGCGGAGTGCACGGGACGCCTGGATGGAGGATGTCGACGGCAATCGCTACGTCGACTACGACATGGGCTTCGGCGCCCTGTTCGCCGGGCACGTGAACCCGCTCGTGCGCCGGGCCGTCGAGGAACAGCTCGACAACGGAACCCTCTTCGTCACCCCGTGCGAATTGAACGCCGACGTCGCCGAACTGCTCGCCGAGCGCTACGGGCTGCCGATGTGGCGTTTCACCAACTCGGGGACTGAGGCCACCATGGACGCCATCCGGGTCGCCCGCGGGGTGACCGGGCGCGAGAAGATCGTCAAGGTCGAGGGCGGCTATCACGGCCACCACGACGAGGTCATGATCTCGATGAAACCCCCGATCGAGGCTGCCGGTCCCGCCCACGCTCCTGTGCCTGTTCCGTCCACGGCGGGCATCACCCGGGCGGTGCTCGCCGACACGATCGTCATCCCCTACAACGATCCGGAGGCTCTCGACAGGGTCCTGGCGGGCGGTGAGGTGGCCGCATTCATCGTCGAGCCCGTCATGGAGAACATCGGCATCTGCATGCCCCGGCCCGGATACCTGGAGGCGGTGCGCGAGATCACCCGTCGCCATGGAACTCTGCTCATCTTCGACGAGGTCAAGACCGGCATCACCGCGGGGTGGTCCGGGGCGACGGGATTCTTCGGTGTCCTGCCCGACCTCGTGTGCCTCGCCAAGAGCATCGGCGGGGGACTGCCGGTCGGAGCATTCGGCGGCACCGCCGAATGCATGGACCAGATCACCGCGGGGCGCGTGCTGCACCTCGGCACCTACAACGGCAATCCTCTCGTCATGGCCGCGACCCGAGCGGTGCTCGCCGAAGTGTGCACCCCCGAGGCCACCGCGGAGACGGTGGCCCGCAACGGACGTCTCGTGCGCGCGTGCCAGGAAATCATCGACGCCTCCGGTCTGCCGGCACACACGGTCGAGTTCGGAGCCAAGGGGTGCGTCACGTGGGCAGAGGAGCCCATTCGCAACTACCGGGACTACAAGGCCACCGATTTCGACATTGCGTTCGCCCAATGGATGCACGGCATCAACCGAGGGATCCTCCTACCCCCGGGTCTCGATGAACAGTGGCTCATCTCGGTGGCCCATTCGGAGGAGGATGCCCTCCGCTACGCTTCCGTCTTCGATGAATTCGTCACAGAACTTCGTTCATGACCAGAAGCGCCCGGCGTTTCCCCGAATGATCCTGCGGGGTCTGATGCGCCGGTGCGCATGGTGCGGCGGTCGCAGGGGATTCTTCCGCTCCTGGTACGGCAAGCACCCCGAATGCCAGACCTGCGGGCTGCAGTGGGAGCGGGGCTACGAGGGTTTCGAACTGGGTGCGGCGACCATGGGCGTGTTCCTCACGTTCGGTTCGATCATCGCGTGGATGGTCGTGTCGGTGCTCACCGGAGTGGGCCTCGTTCCGCTTCTCGTCGTCGCGGGCACTCTCGCCGTGGCGGTCCCGATCCTGGGCTACCCCCTGACGTACTCGGTGTGGTTCGGCGTGGATCTGTTCATCCGGGCGCCCTCGGACGAGGATCTTGAGGCCGCGCGGGCCTGGCAGGCCGCCCGATCAACCCCCCGCTAGAGCAGTCATTCCTGCCCCGGAGGACCGGGGGCGGGCCACATGGGTCGCGATCGGCCCTCCCCCCGGGCGGGTTCTCGGGAAATGCTTGACCGAACAGGTGTTCGTAAATACACTGCTGTCGTTCGTACGCACACCCCATCCGTACAGTCCGTCGTTCCCACCCAGGGGGCGGGAACACACCAGAAAGGCACAGAAAAATGAGCACACCGAGCCCGGAGCGCGACAAGGCCATCGAAGCGGCCCTCGCCCAGATCGACAAGCAGTTCGGCAAGGGGTCCATCATGCGGATGGGCGAAAAGGGGTCAATGGCCATCGAAGCCATCCCCACCGGCGCACTGCCCCTTGACCTTGCCCTCGGCGTCGGGGGTCTGCCCCGGGGTCGCGTGGTGGAGATCTACGGTCCGGAGTCCTCGGGCAAGTCGACCCTCGCCATGCACGTCGTGGCCGAGGCCCAGCGCAACGGCGGCATCTGCGCCTACGTGGATGCCGAGCACGCCATGGATCCCGTCTACGCCAAGGCCATCGGTGTCGACATCGACCAACTGCTCATCTCCCAGCCCGACACGGGCGAGCAGGCACTCGAGATCGCCGACATGCTGATCCGCTCCGGGGCGCTCGACGTGATCGTCATCGACTCCGTGGCCGCGCTCACCCCGCGCGCCGAGATCGAGGGGGACATGGGGGACACCCATGTCGGCCTGCAGGCCCGACTCATGAGCCAGGCCCTGCGCAAGTTGACGGCGAACCTCAACAGGTCGAACACCATCTGCATCTTCATCAACCAGTTGCGAGAGAAGATCGGCGTCATGTTCGGCTCGCCCGAGACGACGCCCGGTGGCCGTGCCTTGAAGTTCTATTCATCGGTCCGTCTCGACATCCGACGCATCGAGGCCATCAAGGACGGAGCCGAGGTCGTCGGAGCCCGTACCCGGGTCAAGGTCGTGAAGAACAAGGTGGCTCCACCGTTCCGTCAGGCCGAGTTCGACATCATGTACG
>JAULXU010000208.1:0-9308 GCA_032118285.1 Ilumatobacteraceae bacterium | reverse complement strand
TGCGGACACACGGGAACCGTGGCCACCATGACGCTCGTTCCCCAGGTCGTCGACGCCGTCGAGGGCAAGGTGCCGGTCGTGGCGGCCGGCGGCCTCTTCGACGGGCGCGGTCTCGTGGCCTCGCTCGCCCTCGGTGCCGAGGGGGTCTGGATGGGCACCCGCTTCATCGCCACACCCGAGGCCCACACCGGACGCGGCTTCAAGGAGAAGATGCTCGAGACACCCGAGGACGGAACCGTCATCTCGCGCGGCTACACCGGCAAGACCTGTCGCGTCATCCGCACCGAGTGGAGCGACCATTTCGAGAAGCATCCCGAGGAACTCCAGGGATTCCCCGGTCAGGTCATCGCCGCCATGAAGGCCGGCGTGCAGCAGCTCGGAACGGGGCCCGACGAGGAGCTCGACACGACGCGGGCGTTCATGGCCTGCGGTCAAGCCGTCGGCGCCATCGACCGCATCGTCCCCGCGCGCGAGGTCGTCGCCGACATCATGGACGGAGCCCGGGCGGCGCTCGACCGTCTCGCCCGGCTGCGCTCGTGACCCGCGCCGAAGACGGCGCCCTCATCGCCGACGCAGCCCGCACCTGGGACGACGAGGTGATGCCGGTGCTGTGCGAGTACGTCGCCGTGCCCGCCGTCTCGTCGGCATACGACGCACAGTGGGAGGAGCACGGACACGTGCGCCGTGCCGCCGAGCTCATGCGCGACTGGTGTCTCGCGCGACCCGTGCGCGGCATGAGCGTCGAACTGCTCGAGCGACCCGGCGTCTCCCCCGTGCTGCTGATCGAGGTTGCAGCCTCCGATCCGGCACTGGCGACCGACACCGTCCTTCTCTACGGACACCTCGACAAGCAGCCCGAGATGACCGGGTGGCGCGAGGGACTCGGCCCGTGGACTCCCGTGGTCGAGAACGGTCGACTCTACGGTCGCGGCGGCGCCGACGACGGCTACGCCGTGTTCGCCTCCCTCGTCGCCATCGAGGCCGCGCAGCGCAATGGCGTCCCGCATGCACGTTGTGTGGTGCTCATCGAGGCGAGCGAGGAGAGCGGCAGCGTCGACCTCCCCGGCTGGCTCGAGGTGCTCGGAGACCGTCTCGGCACGCCGTCGCTCGTCGTCTGCCTCGACTCGGGCTGCCTCGACTACGGGAGAATGTGGGTCACCACCTCCCTGCGCGGACTCGCCGACGTCGTCCTGCGCGTCGACGTGCTGGAGGAGGGCGTGCACAGCGGCGAGGCGAGCGGAGTTGTGCCCTCCTCGTTCCGAATCCTGCGCGAGCTGCTCGATCGCGTGGAGGATTCGGGCACGGGCCGCATCCTCGTACCGGAGATGCACGCACCCGTCCCCGCCCACCGGATCGCGGAGGCGCACGCCACCGCCAATGAATTCCCCGACCCGATCCACACCCACTACCCGCTCGCGGGAGGCACGCGCCCCATGACCGAGGATCCGGCGGGACAGATCCTGGCGCGCACGTGGCACCCCACGGTCTCCTACACGGGCATCGACGGTATGCCTCCGATCGAGCGGGCCGGCAACGTGTTGCGCCCCCACCCCTCGGTGCGGCTCTCGTTCCGTTTGCCGCCGGGGTGCGACTCCGTCGCAGCCCTCGACGCTGTCGCCCGGATTCTCGGCGCCGACCCGCCCTCGGGTGCACGCGTGACGGTGGAGCGCGGCCAGGCCGCCGACGGATGGGACGCGCGCCCCCACGAGCCCTGGTTGTCCGCCGCCCTCGACGCGGCCTCGCACGAGACCTTCGGTTCCGGTGCGCGCGCCTTCGGTGAGGGAGGCTCCATCCCCTTCATCGGCATGCTCGCCGAGAGGTTTCCCGCCGCCCAGTTCGTGGTGACCGGCGTGCTCGGCCCGGGGTCGAACGCCCACGGTCCGAACGAGTTCATGGACGTCGCCACCGCGCGACGACTGACGGCGTGCATCTCCCGGGTCCTCGGCGCCCACGCCTCGCGACCGGCTCGCTGACGCCACCGTGATCTCCCTGCTCCGGCGCAACCGCGACATCCGTCTGGTGTTTCTCGCCCAGGTCGTGTCGTATCTCGGCGACTGGTTCACCTTCGTGGCACTCGCCGGTCTGGTGCAGGACCTCACCGACTCCCGCCTGCTCGTCTCGCTCGTGCTCGTCGCCTTCTCCCTCCCCGCGTTCCTCTTCTCTCCCCTCGCGGGCGCGGTGGCCGACCGGCGCGACCGGCGGAGCGTGCTCGTGTGGGTGTCGGTGGGACAGTCGGTGTGCGCCCTCGGTCTGCTTGTTGCCGGCGCAGGGACGGTGTGGGCGGCCTTTCTCTTCCAGTCGGGCATCTCGGCACTGGCCGCCTTCGTGCGACCTGCCACCGAGGCCGCATTGCCCAATCTCGCGGGCAACGACGACGACCTGCGCACCGCGAACTCGCTCTTCGGCAGCACGTGGGGCGTCATGCTCGCCGTCGGCGCGGCCCTCGGCGGGGTGTTCTCCTCCGCGTTCGGCCGCAACGCGGCCTTCATCGCCGACGCCGCGACCTTTCTCGTGGCCGCCGGACTCTTCGCCGCCGTGCGCACACCCATGCAGACCCACGATGCCAAGGCGACGCGTCCCCGCATGCGGCCACTGGCGGACATGGGCGAGGCGGTGGCCGCGGCACGGGCCAACCCCGTGATCCTCGCCCTCATCGCCTCGAAGACCACCTTCGCCGTCGGTGCCGGCATCGTCAGTCAACTCGCGGTGCTGGCCTCGGAGGCATTCGGATCCGGGGACACCGGACGCGGACTCCTCCTCGGAGCCCGAGGGGTGGGCTCGGGATTGGGGCCGCTCCTCGCCGCCCGCGTCGTCGGCACCGACGTGTCGCGGCTGCTGCGCGTGTGCGGACTCGCCGGCCTCGGATTCTCGCTCGCCTATCTCGGCGCGGGACTCAGCCCCGAACTGTGGATGGCGTGCATCTTCGTGGGATTGGCCCATCTCGGGGGCGGAGCGCAGTGGACGCTCTCCACCCTCGGGCTGCAGCGCGAGTCACCCGACCACCTGCGCGGTCGGGTGCTGGCCGGCGACTTCGCCCTCGTCACACTCATGCTCTCGGTCACGAGCGTGCTCGCCGGTGTCGTGTCCGAGATCACCGGAGTGCGCGGCGCAGTGCTGCTGTTCTCCGGGCTCGCCGCCTGCGCCTCAGTGGCATATCTCGCGGCCACGGCGCGGTTGCGCGCGGCCGAACCCGTCTGACCGGTCAGCCCGCGGCGTCCGCGCAGCGCGCGGCGGCCTCGAAGAGCCGGGATCGCCGTGGATCGTGATCGAAAACGGTCATCATCGTGTTCATCACGTAGCCCATGGCGAGGCCGCGCGACGGTTGGCAGAAACCGAACGAGCCTCCCGCACCGTCGTGTCCGAAACTCGTCGGCCCGGTGTAGGGAGTGCGCGCCGAGTGCGTCATGAAGCCCATGGCGAAGGTGGACATCGTCTTCAGCACGAGGTCCTCTTCTCCCTCGGGGGTGACCGACGTCGCGGCGAGGTCCCGCGTCGCCGGACCGAGCAGCCTCACCCCGTTCACCTCGCCGAGCAGTGCGGTGTAGATGGTGGCAATGGCCCGGGCGTCGGCGATGCCGGCGGCGCCGGGCACCTCGGCACGGTGCACCTCGGGCTTGTTGAAGGTTCCGGGGGGGAACGCACCGCTGACCGACAGTGCGATGTCCCCGAGGGTTCCCGGTCCGCCGCGTTCGAGCATGATGCGGGCGATGTCGGGCGGGAACGACGGCAGCGGGTGCGCCATGAGACGGGCCACCCGGTCCTGCTTCTCCGCGGGAAGGCCGATGTGGAACTCGACGCCGAGTGGTCCGGCGATCTCGTCCTGCACGAAGGTGCCGATGCTGCGTCCCGTGACGCGGCGCACCAGCTCCCCCGCCAGCCATCCGTAGGTGATGGCGTGGTATCCGTGGGTGGATCCGGGCTCGAAGCGCGGCGTCTCGTCGGCGAGCCGCGCGGTCACGCGATCCCAGTCGAGGCACTCCTCGAGGGAGACCGGTGCCCCGATGGTGTAGAGACCGGCGCGGTGCGACATGACCTGACCGACCGTGATGTCCTGCTTCCCCCTGGCCGCGAACTCGGGCCAGTACGCGGCCACCTTCTCGTCGTAATCGAGCAGTCCGCGCTCCACGCACATCGCCACCGCCGTCGCGGTGATGCCCTTCGTGGTGGAGAAGACCACCTGGAGGCTGTCGGGACCGTAGGGAACGGTGGCATCCTTGTCGCGCCACCCGCCGGTGACATCGACCACGAGACGACCGCGGTGGAAGACGGCGACCCCGGCGCCCCGGTCCTCGCCGGAGGCGAGACCCTCGGCGAGCGCGTCGCGCACGGGCTCCCAGCCCGGCTCGACCACCTCGTGGGTGATGTTGGCCCCGCTCATGCGTCGATGATCGAGCGCAGCTTCTCGATCTGGCCGACGGGGTCCGGTCCGATGGGGTTCACCGACAGCACGGTCACTCCGGCTTCCCGGAAGGCGGCCACGCGGTCGCGCACGAACGACGGCGTGCCCACGAGGTTCGCGTTCATGATCCACTCGGCGGGCAGCTTCGCCGCCGCCTCGTCCTTCTTGCCGTCGAGGTAGAGATCCTGGATCTCCACGGCCTCCTTCTCGAAGCCGTAGTCGCGGCAGATGTCGTTGTAGAAGTTCTTGCCCCGCGCGCCCATGCCGCCCACGTAGAGCGCCATGTTGGGCCGGGCCATGTCGAGGACCTTGGTCTGTGCCTCGCCGGTGAGGGACTCGTCGATCGCGAGCATGCCTCCCGCGCTGATCTCCAGACGTCCGAGACCGGGGTCGCGCTTGGCGAGACCGGCCTTGAGCTGGTCGCCCCAGACGTTGTGGTACCTCTCGGGATAGAACATGATCGGCAGCCATCCGTCGGCGACTTCGGCGGTCGCCTCCACGCTCCTGTCCTTGAGCGACGCCCACCAGATCGGAATCTCGGAGCGCACGGGGTGGTTGATGATCTTGAGCGGCTTGCCGAGTCCCGTTCCCTCGCCGGCCGGGAGGGGCACCTGCACGGCCTTGCCCTCGTAGACGAGGGGCTTCTCGCGCTTCCACACCTCGCGGCAGATCTCGATGTACTCCTTGATGCGCTGCATCGGCTTCTCGTAGGGAACCCCGTGGAAACCCTCGATGACCTGGGGGCCCGATGCGCCGAGACCCAGGATGAACCGCCCGTCGCTGACGTAGTCGCACCCGGCCGCGGTCATCGCCATCAGTGCCGCGGTGCGCGAGTACACGTTGACGATGCCGGTGCCGATCTCCACGCGGGAGGTCTTGGCTGCGAGGTAGCCGATCTGCGAGATCGCATCGAAGCTGTAGGCCTCGGCCACCCACACCTGGTCGAGGCCCGCCTTCTCCAGTTCGACGACGCGGTCCACCGCCTCCTTGAACCCGCCGGCGTAGTTGATACCCATCGAGAGCTTCATGATTCCCCCTCTTCTTCCCGGGCCACCCTAGGACCCCGTCCGCACGCCCTGCGATTTCTGCCCCTGCCGCCGGCGCAATCCCGGGGGAACGGCGCGACACTGTCGGGGTGGATCAACCGTTCGTGACGACGCGCTTCTCCGTCGCCGGAGGCGTCGGATTGTCCGCGCTCGACTGGACACGCGACGGTGCGGACCGCACCCCGTTGCTGCTCATCCACGGTCTCGCCTCCAACTGCCGACTGTGGGACGGGCCCGCGCGTCGACTGGCCGAACGCGGACATCCCGTCGTCGCCCTCGACCTGCGGGGGCACGGACGGAGCGATGCCACGGACGACGGCTACGGGATCGCGCGGGTCGCCGACGACGTCGTCGAGGTGATCGACCAGCTCGCGGCCGGGGACGCGCGATGGTCGCGACCGATCGTCGTGGGTCAGTCGTGGGGCGGCAACATCGTCGTCGGGGCGGCGGCCCGCCACGGTTCCCGTCTCGCCGGGGTGGTCGCCGTGGACGGCGGCACCATCGATCTGCCGGCCATGTTCCCCTCGTGGGAGGAGTGCGAGCGCACGCTCCGGCCACCGGCGCTCGCGGGCACGCCTGCGACGCGCCTGCGCGCCTGGCTGGAAGCCGCCCATCCCGATTGGAGCCGCGAGGCCATCGACGGCCAGATGCACAATATGGAGGTGCTCGAGGACGGAACCGTGAGGCCGCACCTCACCCTCGATCGCCATCTCCGGTGCCTGCGCGGCCTGTGGGAGGCCCCACCGTCGGAGTCGTGGACCTCGATCGAGACGCCGGTCATGTTCGTGCTCGCCGCGCGCGAGGAGGACGCCCACACCCGCGCCAAGAGGACTCAGGTCGAGAGGGCGTCCCGGGAACTGGCACGCTGCCGCACCGAATGGTTCGTACCCGCCGACCACGACCTGCACGCCCAGTATCCCGACCGCTTCGCCGACTGCCTGTCGGCGGCCTTCGACGAGGGTTTCTTCCCGTGAGTTCGCGGCGCATCCTCGCCATCATGGGTTCGGGAGAGACCGCCCCGACCATGGTGCAGACCCACCGGCACCTCGTGGCGGGCCTCGGCGGGTCGGCCCGTGCCGTCGTCATCGACACCCCGTACGGCTTCCAGGAGAACGCCCCCGATCTCGCGCGCCGTGCGGTCGAATACTTCCGGCGCAGCGTCGAGGTCGACGTCGAGGTCGCCGGCCTCACCCGCCTCGACGACCGTGCCGACCCGGTGGAGCGCGAGCGCGGCCTGCGCCGGGTGGCCGACGCGGACTGGGTGTTCGCCGGGCCGGGATCGCCCACTTATGCCCTGCGTCAGTGGCGCGACACCCCGTTGCCCGGTCTCCTCGCCGACAAGTTGACGGCGGGAGGGGTCGTGACGTTCGCATCGGCCGCGGCGCTCACCCTCGGACGCGCAACCGTGCCCGTCTACGAGATCTACAAGGCCGGGGAGGAGCCGCGCTGGGAGGAGGGTCTCGGCCTGCTCCAGGGCATCGGCATCGACGCCGTGGTCATTCCCCACTACGACAACGCCGAGGGCGGACACCACGACACCCGTTTCTGTTATCTCGGTGAACGACGACTGACGGCGATGGAGGAGGCTCTCCCCGACGGGTGCTGGGTGCTGGGTGTCGACGAGCACACCGCGCTCGTCATCGACCTCGACGCCGGGGTTGCCCGTGTCACCGGGAACGGCACCGTCACGCTGCGCATGCGCGGGAACTCGCGCATGCTGCCGTCAGGGGAGACGATCCAGCTCGCCGAACTCCGCGATCCCTGGTCGGGGCCCGCGGCTCCGCACACCGGAGTCTCCGACCGGACCGCAGGCTCGACGGCCTCCACCGCCGCACCGACGGCCCCGGCGGGCCTGGAGGACGAGATCGACGACGCCGTGGCCTCCTTCGACGCGGCACTGGCGGCAGGCCGGGCGGACGACGCGGTGCGCGCCGCGCTCGCCCTCGAGGAGGCCCTGCACCGTTGGTCGGTCGACACCCTGCAGAGCGACGCAGCCGACCGGGCGCGCGCGGCACTGCGTTCGATGATCTCGGCACTCGGCGACGCCGCCGTGGCGGGTCTGCGCGATCCGCGCGACACCGCGGGACCCTTCGTCGAGGCCTTCCTCGAACTTCGCGCGATGGTGCGCGCGGAGAAGCGATTCGACCTCTCCGATGCCATCCGTGACGCACTCGTCGGCCTCGGCGTCGAGGTTCGCGACGGAGCCGACGGCGTCACCTGGATCCTGGGCGACTGAGCGTCCGTACGCGCCGGCGAGGCGCCTCAGATGTGGTGCAGGTGGGAGATTCGGGTGCGTCCCCTCGCGCCGGTTCCGAACCAGACGACGATGAACAGGAGCGTGCCGACGAGGATGATCGTGGCACTCGCCGACGTGTCGAGATGGTACGAGAGGTTCATGCCGACGAAGGCCGAGGCCGCCCCGATGACGGGGGCTATCCAGAGCATCCGCGCGAAGGAGTTGGTCATCATGCGCGTCGTGGACGCGGGGATGACGAGCAGGGCCGAGATGAGCAGGGTGCCGATGACCCGCATCGTCACGAGGATCGTGGCCGACAGCATGACCATGAGCAGGGCCTCCATGCCCGACACCCTGACGCCCGACACCCTCGCCACGTCCGGGTCGAACGTGGCGAACAGCAGGCGCCGGTAGGCCACCGTCACGACGGCCACGGCCAGGAGCGACACCGCGGCGACGGCGACGATGTCGGAGGTGCGCACCCCGAGGACGCTGCCGAAGAGCACCGCCTCGATGCTGCGCTGGGCCTGGCCATAGCGGTTGAGAAGTGCGAGACCGAGGGCGAACGAGGCGGTGGTGACCACGCCGATGGCGGCATCGGCCCCGATGAGACGGCGCCTCGAGATGCGCGCGATGAGCACGCCGGACAGCACGCCCCACAGCCCGGCTCCGACGAAGTAGTTCACTCCCATCACCGCCGAGGCCGCCGCCCCGCCGAAGACGGCGTGCGAGAGACCGTGGCCGATGTAGCTGAGTCCGCGCAGCACCACGAACACGCCGAGCAGTCCGCAGAGGGCCCCGGCCACCGTGGCGACGATGACCCCGTTCGTGAAGAACTCGTAGCGGTAGGGCTCGAGGATGCCGGCGATCATCGGGTCACCGTTCCCGGACCGCTCGCCACGTCGACCACGACGGGCATCCCTCCGTGGTGGAGCACCTCCATCGGTGCCCCGTACGTGCGCTCGAGCACCTCAGCGTCGAGCACGTCGAGGGGAGCGCCGTCTGCCACCACGGTGCCGGCGAGACAGACGATGCGGGGCAGGTGGGCGGCGAGGCCGTTGAGATCGTGGGTGGTGAGAAGGATCGTCATGCCGCCGGCGTGAAGATCGCCGAGAAGATGGAGCACCTCGTGTCGGGTGCGCACGTCGACACCCGATGTGGGCTCGTCGAGCACCAGCAGGTCGGGACGTCGATAGAGGGCGCGGGCCACGAACACCCTCTGCTGCTGACCCCCGGAAAGTTCCCGGATGTGCCGGTCGGCGAGCCCGGCGAGCCCGAGACGGGCCAGAACCCCCTCGGCGTCGGCCCTCTCTGCTTCGGTGGTGCGCGGACGACCGAAGCGGGCCGAGCGCGACATGACCATCACCTCGAGGACCGTGACGGGAAAGTTCCAGTCGACGCTCTCCACCTGGGGCACGTATCCCACGCGCAGACCGGGGAGCACCTCCACCTTGCCGCCGCCGGCGGCGACGGTGCCGAGCACCGCGCGCAGGAGGGTCGTCTTGCCCGATCCCGACGGCCCGACGATGCCGACGAACTCCCCGCGGTGCACCCGGAGATCGACACGGTCGAGGACCAGGGTGGAACCGAGCTGCACCGACAGCGACGCGCAGTCGACGAGAACCTC
>JAULXU010000207.1:0-9982 GCA_032118285.1 Ilumatobacteraceae bacterium | reverse complement strand
CTATGCACCGCGCGGGCATGGCCAACCAACCCGACTCGGTGTCGCGCGACGACGGTCTCGAATTGCGCGGGGCCTGGGTCTCGGCCGCGGTGCGATGTGCGCCGCCGGACAACAAGCCCACCATCGTGGAACGCGACGAGTGCGCCCCGTTTCTCTCCCGCGAGCGGGCACTTCTGGCGGGTGTGCGGGTCGTGGTGTGCCTCGGGGCCTTCGCCTGGGCGGCGGCGAGCCGTGAGTTCGCCGTGCGGCCGCGACCGCGATTCGCCCACGGTGCGGAACACGACGCGGGAGGAGTCGTGCTGCTCGGGTCGTTCCACCCCAGCCAGCAGAACACCTTCACCGGACGACTCACCGAGCCGATGCTCGATGCGGTGTTCGCCCGGGCCGCCGCGATCGCCGGCGCGGCCTGATCAGGCCAGCGCGCGTCGCAGTGCCGCCGCGGCGATGTCGTGGGCATGGTCGGCGTCGTCGAGCAGGTGCTGCATCGCCCAGAAGCCGTGGAACATGCCGTTGAAGCGCACCACGCTGGCCGTCCCGCCGTGCTCGATCATGCGCGAACCGTAGGCTTCGCCCTCGTCGCGCAGCGGGTCGTACTGGGCGGTGATGACGAGTGCCGGCGGCAGCCCGGTCATGAGCGCGTCGGCGGCGTGGAGAGGAGAGGCCAGTTCGTGACGGTGGCCGGCCGCGTCGGGGATGTAGTGGCCGATGAACCAGTCCATCGCATGGCGGTCGAGGATCGGGCCGCGCGCGTTCTCGGTGTGGGACGGAAGGGATCGCGTCATGTCGGTGGCGGGGTAGACGAGGAGCTGGAAACGCAGGGGCACCGGGCGCTGCTGGGCGACGATGGCCGCGAGGTTGCCACCCGCCGAGTCGCCGCCCACGGCGATGCGATCCGGGTCGATGCCGAGCGACGATGCATTCTCCGAGGCCCAGCGCACCGCGCACAGTGAGTCCTCCACCGCGGCCGGCCACGGGTGTTCGGGCGCGAGGCGGTAGTCCACGGACAGCACCGCCGCACCCGACCGCACGGCGAGCGAGCGGCACACGGCGTCGTAGGAATCGAGGGTGCCGATGACCCAACCCCCGCCGTGGATGTGCACGAGGAGACCGAGTCCCTCCTCCGCGGAGGGTCGGTAGAGCCGGCAGGGAATCCCTCCCGCGTCGAGGTCGCGCACCTCGTGCACGGGAGGCCCGTCTGGCCGGGGGCGGGTGGCGTTCCACGCGCGGAAATCCTCCGGCGAGGAGTCCTGGATCAGTGGTCCACCGAGCGTGGCGAGCGCACGCAAGGCGGCGAGCCCCTGCGGATGGATGCTGGGTGCCATGGTTCCCCCCTCGACGCACCCAACATAGTGGTGCGCGAGGAGACGCAGATCAGGCCGGAGCCTTCTTCTTCGGGGGCGGAACGCCCACCGATGGAGCGGGATCGGCCCACTCGGGCCAGCGCCGACGACTGACGATGGAGAGCGTCCGCAGGAGCTTCATGGCGACCTCGTCCTCCTGGGCGGGCCGCACCTCGACGACTCCGTCGGCGATCATGCGGTCGATGACCTGTTCGCCGGCCTCGGTGCGCACGATGGTCAGCGTCCAGTCGTTGTCCTTGCCGATTCCGCCGGTGGCGATGTCGGAATGCTCGGCGGAGAAGTCGGGGCAGGTCTTGCAGCCCTCGCGCGTCCACTGGTGGCATTCCTTGAGATCGATCTCGTGGTACGAGCCGTCCTTCATCCAGATCTGGAACACGCCCTTGATGTTCATCTTCACCATGTCCTGTTTCTTGAGGCCGTACTTGGCCTCGAACAGTTCGGGGAAGATCGCGTCGTCGAAGGTCTTGGAGCACAGCAGCCCGATGTTGAAGAGGAAGGGCCTCGACACCTTGCCGGCCTTGCGGTCCCACATGACGGGGGGCGACGATGTCTGGCATCCCATCCCCACCAGCGCGAGTCGCGACAGGCCCATGGCGCGGGCCTCCGGAAGGGCGAGGGGATTGGCGCAGTAGGTGTAGCGCGAGCCCGCGGTGGCGAGGACCTCGTCGCGCGTGCGCACGACGGCCGGCTTGGCCTTCCACGCATCGTCAGGCTCCACGCCGCTCACGAGCGCACCGTCGATGTAGTCGTTCTCGAGCAGCCAGATGAGCATCGCCGAGACGAACCCGCCGTCCTGTCCCTTCTCGTGGGCGACCTTGTCGGTGGCGCGCGCGAGGTAGAGACGCCGCCAGATGCCCGACATCTCGTCGGGTTCGCGGCCGCGCCCGTGGAGGTGCATGTCGGCCGACATCTCCCACGCGCGGAACCGGGGGCAGGCGCGGGTGCAGGTGGTGCAGCCCTTCTCGCCGTGGAGGCAGTTGGTCGGGCCGAGCTCCTCCTCGAGGTGGAAGGGCTTGTACTTGCCCTCCGAGTGCTCGTAGCCGATGACGTCGTGGGGACAGGTCACGACGCACCCGGCACAGCCCGTGCACAACCCGGTGTCGACGACCTCGGCGAAGAGTTCCTTCCACTGGGCCGTCCAGCGCCCGGGTTTGGCGGCGGTCTCGGTGGTGCTCATCACCGCAGACTAGGTGACCTCCCGTGTCCCGCTCCTCCCCGAAACCGCCACGGAAGGGTCGGTCGGGGGCCGGGCGAGCCCCCGGGGACCACCGTCCCCCCGCTTTCGCGAAACGTCCCCGGACGGGGCAGACTGCCACCATGCAACTCTCCTACTCCCCCGAAGACGAGGCCTTCCGTACCGAGATCCGCGCCTGGTTGCGCGAGAACCTCCCCGACGGGTGGTTCGACAAGGGCTTCGAGATGTCGAACGAGCGGCGTGATGCGTTCAACAAGGAGTGGCCGAACAAGCTCTTCCAGGGCGGTTGGATCTGCGCCACCTGGCCCAAGGAGTACGGAGGCAAGGGACTCACGACCATGCAGGGCGTCGTTCTCGCCGAGGAGTTCGCCAACGCCAAGGCGCCGATGCGCGCCGATTTCTTCGGTGACACGCTCGTGGGTCCGACGTTGCTCCAGTGGGGCACCGAGGAACAGAAGAAGGAGTTCCTCCCCGGAATCCTGCAGGGCAAGACCCGCTGGTGCCAGGGGTTCTCCGAGCCGAACAGCGGCAGCGACCTCGCCAGCCTCAAGACCACCGCCGTGCTCGACGGCGACGAGTGGATCATCAACGGCCAGAAGGTGTGGACCACCCAGGGACACCACGCCGACTACTGCTTCCTGCTCACCCGCACCGATCCCGATTCGCCGAAGCACAAGGGCATCTCGTACCTGCTCGTGCCGATGCGCCAGCCCGGTGTCGAGGTGCGCGGCATCGTCCAGCCCGACGGCACCGCCGAGTTCTGCGAGGTGTTCTTCGACAACGCGCGGTGTCCGAAGGACAACGTCGTTGGCGGCGTCAACAACGGCTGGCAGGTCGCCAACTCGACGCTCGCGTTCGAGCGGGGGATGAGCGCCACCACGGGATACCGCCGCTTCGAGGCCGAGTACAAGGCCATGGTGCGCGGTGCACGCGACAACGGGATGCTCGACGACCCGGTGATCCGCCAGCGCCTCGTGCGCTACTACACCAAGATCCAGATCCTCCGCATCAACGGACTGCGCGGCCTGTCGGCGACGCTGGCCAACTCGAGGGACATGGGTGTCGTGGCGCTCGGCGCGACGAACAAGATGTTCTGGACCGAGATGCACAAGGAGGCGATGGAGCTCGCCACCGACATCGCCGGTGCCAATGCCATGCTCATCGACTGCCAGCTCGGTGAGGGCGGTTGGCCCGGAGCGTCGCGCGACGAGCGCCGGCCCGGCTACCCGGTCAGCGGCATGATGTCGTCGTTCTTCTTCTCGCGCTCCGAGACCATCTGGGGCGGCACGAGTCAGATCCAGCGCAACATCGTGGGCGAGCGCGTGCTCGGCCTCCCGAAGGAACCCAAGTAGTCAGTCGTCGCCGCCGGCACCCGACGACGGGTCCTGGTAGGCGGCGTGGGTGCGCAGCGGCAGTTCCCGCACCATGAGTGCGAGCACGAGCGCGGCGATGCCGAGGGGCAGTGCCATCGCGTAGAGGAATCTGATGGCGTCGGAGACGACCCCGATCGTCTCGCTGCGGGCGGGTTCGGGCAGGTCGTTGATGAGGCGCGGCCGGCGAAGGTACTCGTCCTTCACCCTGCCGATGACCCGGGCATTGAGCAGGGAGCCGAAGGCGGCGAGGGCGATCGTGCTGCCGAGCGACCGGCACAGCACCGACAACGACGTCGACACGCCGATGTCGCGGACGTCGACGGCGTTCTGCAGGGCGGTCGTGGACACGGGCATGGCGGCCCCCACGCACAGGCCCACGAGGGTCAGTCCCACCCTGGCGAGCGCGATGCCCCGTCCCGAGTTCGAGATGAACATGAGGAAGCCCGTGCCGGCCACGAGGGACGCCGTGCCGAGGATGGGCCAGATGCGGTAGCGGCCGTTGAGCACGGTCATGCGTCCCACCCACGTGCTCGACACGGTGAGCCCGACCATCATCGGGGCGAGCAGCAGGCCCGAGCTCGTCGGCGAGATGCCCGTCACCGACTGCAGGAACAGGGGCATGAACGATCCGACGAGGGACATCACCGCGGCCACGAGGGTCACCATCGGCACGACGCGCTGCACCGTGTGGTTGGCGAAGAGGTGGAGGGGGAGGATGGGATTCTCCGCGCGCGGTTCCCACCACAGGAAGCCCGCCACCAGCGCCACGGTGAGCGCGACCATGCCGAGGGTCGGCCGTGACGACCATCCCCATTCCTCCGACGTCCACGAAATGGTGAGGATGAGCGAGGCCACTCCCGAGACGAGGAGGAAGGCCCCGGTCGTGTCGATGCGGGTGTCCCGGCGCATGGCCGGGAGATGCAGGTACTTCTGCACCATGACGAGGGCGACGAGACCCACGGGGAGGTTGACGAGGAAGATCCATCGCCACGAGACGTTGTCGACGATGACGCCGCCCACCAAGGGTCCGAGGACGCTCGTCACCGCCCAGATGCTCGTGAACGCGCCGACGTATCTGCCCCGCTCGCGGGGCGAGACGATGTCGGCGATGACGACGAACGACATGGCCTGGATGCCTCCCGATCCGATGCCCTGCACGGCGCGCGCGGCGACGAGCATCGACATGCTGGGTGCGATCGCGCACAGCACCGAGCCGAGGAAGAAGATCGCGATGCTCGACTGCACGAGGCGCTTGCGGCCCCACAAGTCGCTGAACTTGCCGAAGAGGGGGGTGGCGGCCGTGCTCGTGAGCATGTACGAGGTGGCGACCCAGGTGTAGGCGCGGATGCCGCCGAGGTCGCCGACGATGGTGGTGAGAGCCGTGCTCACCGTCGAGGCGTTCAGGGCCGACAGTGCCGTGGCGGCCATCATCGCCGCGTACACCATCCGCACGTCGCGTGCCGAGAGGGTCCCTGTCACCGTGTCGATGGTTGCATCGTACAAATTGTGGCCCGCAGGGGGTGACCCGGGCGACGGGCCTCCTGCCTAGGGTGGGGGCGTGTCGGAACGTTCGTGGATGACGATGTCGTCACCGTGGGGCCCGCTCTCCCTCGCCGCCCGCGACGGCGCCGTGGTCGAGGTGCATTTCGGGTCGCCACCCGCGGGGGAGGCGCGCAGGACCACAAGCGCATCGGAAGTGCTCGAGCGCGCCGTGACGGAGATTTCCGAGTACGCCGCCGGCACCCGACGCGTGTTCACCGTTCCCGTGGCGCCCGAGGGCACCGAATTCCAACGGCGAGCGTGGGCGGTTCTTCGGGGGATCGCCTGGGGAGAGACCATTTCTTATGCGGAACAGGCGCGCCGCATGGGTCGACCCACCGCGGTGCGCGCCGTGGGCGGGGCGAACGGACGCAACCCTGTGCCGATCCTGGTGCCGTGCCATCGGGTCATCGCCGCCGACGGTTCGCTCGGCGGGTTCTCGGGGGGACTCCCGCACAAGCGGGCACTCCTGGTGCTCGAGGGTGCCCCGGCAATCGAGCGTCGCCCGGTCGACCGATGAACTGGGTGGGCGCCGTCCTCTCCGTCGGGATCGCCGCCGTGTGCGCGCTCACCGCATGGGGCGACGTGACCGGACAACCGTCGGTCGTCGCGGCAATGGAGAGACTCGGTGTTCCGGGGCGACTCGTTCCGTGGCTGGCACTCGCCAAGTCGGTGGCGGCCGCGGGTCTGCTCGCCGGCATCGTGGCCCCGGCGATCGCGGTGACGGCCGCCGCCGGAGCGTCCGTCTATTTCGCGGGGGCGGTGCACGCCCATGTGCGGGTGCGGGACGGCGCCGCGCACACGGCGCCCGCCTTCATCCTGCTCACCGCGTCGCTGCTGCTCGTGGGCGTGTCCCTGGCGCGGTGACCCGCGTCAGTCCTCCCGGAATGTGAGCCACCGGTCGGTGGGTCGTCCGAGCGATTCGAGGCGACGACGCACCGAGAGGGGCACCTCCACAGCGTCGCCGGCCTCGATTCCGGTCACCATGGGGCCGTTCTCGTCCCACACGTGGCACGTGTTGATGTTCATCGCATAGGCCCGGCGACGGTCCTCGAGCGTGGCGGGTCGCGCGGGGGGTGCACCGGGGTCGTCGCCCATGCGCATGGACCAGCCGCTCTGGATCGCGACCGGGGCCATTGCCGAGAGCAGCGCCCCGATGTGGGTGCATCCCCGCGGGCCGCCGAACAGCTCCTTCACGCGCGCGTTGAATCCCCGGGCGATCGAGAGCCCGACCAGCTGCTGGTAGGTGTCGGTGATGTCGGTGCATCCCTCGTGGGGATGCTCGCGGAAGCGCACGTCGACGGCGGTGATGGCGAAATTCGGATACGCGACGGTGAGGTCGACGACCATGAGGTGCATCCACAGGGGGTCCGGGTCGTCGGGGATGTAGAGACCCGCCGGCTTCTCGTCGCACACCACTCCCCGAAGGAGAAAGGATTCGGGGGAGAGCTTGTACGTGCGCACCTCGTAGGTGCGGGTGTGGATGAGCATGCCGGCATCCGGCTCGGGGAAATGCGGTCCATCCATGTCGCGACTCTTTCAGATTCGCGCACCGCCGGGCGAACCATTGGGCCACAATGGACTCCATGAGTTCCCTCAAGCAGACCCTCAAGTCCGATCTCACCGCGGCCATGAAGGCCAAGGACGAGCTGGTCGTGTCCACACTGCGCATGGCGCTCTCGGCGGTGACCACCGCCGAGGTGGCCGGCTCGGAGTCGGTCGAGCTGTCCGATGCCCAGGTGCTCGCGGTGCTCCAGGCGGAGTCGAAGAAGCGCGCCGAAGCGGCCGAGGCCTTCGCCTCCGCAGGTCGGGCCGATTCGGCGGACAAGGAGCGTGCGGAGGCCGCGGTGCTCGCCCGTTACCTGCCCGCCGCCGTCGGGGACGACGAACTCGCCGCCATCGTCGCCGAGGAGGTGGCGGCGGCCGGGGACGCGGGAATGAAGGCGATGGGCGCGGTGGTCAAGGCGGTGCGCGAGCGCGCTGCGGGCGCCGACGGCGGGAAGGTGGCGGCCATGGTCAAGGCCGCCCTCGGCTGAGGTCCCCGATGTCGAACGAACTCGTGCTCGATTCCCTGCGGCGCCGCTTCCGCGCCCTGTTCTCCCTCTACGAGGACGCGCTGTCGGACATGACCCTCGACCACGTCAACCACCGTGAGAAGGAAGGCGTGGTGCCCATCGCCTTCTCCCTGTTCCACTACGTGAACATGCACGACGCCTCGTTCATGATCCTCACCGGCGAACCCTTCGTCTGCACCGACGGGATCCTCGATGCCATCTCGCCGGCAATCCGCGACCACGGCAAGCACCGCACGGTCGAGGAGATGCAGTGCCAACAGATCGGCGATCTCGGCGCCTTCGTGTCCTACATGAACGCGGTGTTCTCCCGCACCGAACGCTGGCTGGTGAATCTCGACCCGGCCGAGCTCGACCGGGTGCTCCTCACCCGGCCCTTCGGGCCGGCCATCGCCAACACGTTCTCGGCCCGGGTGGCGGGGGAGGCCGGAATCACCGTCCTCGACGGGGTCGAGTGCTGGCTCTACCAGCACGGGTTGCGCCACATGGGCGAGATCGAACTGGCCCGGTCGTTCGTGGGTCTCGGGGGCATGACGTCCTGAACCCCGGTCCGGTCTGCCCGCTCCCGGCGGCGCCGACACGGGTCGCGTGCGGAGCGGATGGCGCTCACGGCAGGACTTGAACCTGCGACCCCTTGCTCCGGAGGCAAGTGCTCTATCCGCTGAGCTACGTGAGCCGACGCGAGCGTCATGCTGTCGTCAGTCTAGGGGTCGGGGCGCCGCGGTCCCCGTGGAATGGAGCGGTTCCACCGTCGGGACGACGGGCAGAATGGGCCTCATGGCCGATCCCTTCCTCGTCGCCACACGCCGGCTCGCCGATGCCTTCGCGCGGGTCGCCGGTGCCCCCTGCGATCCCGTCGTGCGTCCGAGCGACCGCGCCGACGCCCAGGCCAACGCCGCTCTCGCTCTGGCCAAGCAGTTGGGGGAGCAGCCACGCGAGGTCGCCGTGCGCGCTCTCGCCGAGGCGGGCGACATCTCCGACGTGTTCTCCTCCGTCGAGATCGCCGGACCGGGCTTCATCAACCTCGTGTTCTCCGACGACTTTCTCGCCCGTGAACTCGCCGCGGCCTCTGCGGATCAGCGACTCGGGGTGCCCCTCGACAGCGAACCGGCCACGATCGTCGTCGACTACTCGGCACCGAACGTGGCCAAGGAGATGCACGTGGGGCACCTGCGCTCGACCGTCATCGGTGATGCGATCGTGCGGGTCCTCGACCACCTCGGACACCGTGTGGTGCGCGAGAACCACATCGGCGACTGGGGCACCCCGTTCGGCATGCTCATCGAGCACCTCGTCGATCTCGGGGAGGAGGAGGCCGCGCACGAGCTGGAGGTGGGTGACCTCGACCTCTTCTACAAGGAGGCGCGGCGCAGCTTCGAGGAGTCCGACGACTTCAAGACCCGTGCCCGTGCCCGCGTGGTGGCCCTGCAGGGCGGCGACCCCGAGACCCTGCGCATGTGGCGCACGCTCGTGGACGAGAGCACGCGGTACTTCAACACGGTCTATGCCCGTCTCGGTGTTCTCCTCGAGGACGACGACCTCATGGGGGAGAGTGCCTACAACCCGCTGCTCGCCGGCGTCGTCACCCGCCTCGAGGCGCTCGGAATGCTCGTCGAGAGCGACGGTGCCATGGTGGTCTTCCCGGAGGGATTCACGAACCGCGACAACGATCCCCTTCCCCTCATCGTGCGCAAGGGCGACGGGGGTTACAACTACGCGACCTCGGACCTCGCCTGTGTCATCGACCGGGTCGAGCGGGTCGGGGCGACCGTGATGCTCTACGTGGTCGGGGCGCCCCAGGCCCAGCACCTGCAGATGGTGGAGGCGGTCTCGCGCGCGGCCGGTTGGATCGACCATCGCCATTCGCTCGAGCACGTGTCCTTCGGCAGCGTGCTCGGGAGCGACCACAAGATGCTCAAGAGCCGGGCGGGTGACACGGTGAAACTGTCGGCCCTGCTCGACGAGGCCGTGGAGCGAGCCGCCGCGGCGGTGGCGGAGAAGAACCCGGAGATGTCGGCGTCCGAGCGCGAGACGGTCGCCCGGCAGGTGGGGATCGGCGCGGTGAAGTACTCCGACCTCAGCACCGACCGCATCAAGGACTACATCTTCGACTGGGACCGCATGCTCTCCTTCGACGGGAACACGGCCCCCTACCTGCAGTACGCACATGCGCGCATCTGCTCGATCTTCCGGCGCGCCGACGTCACGCGCGAGTCGGTGCGGGGAACACTGCCCGTTCTCGGGGACCCCCGCGAGAGGGCGTTGGCGATGCGCATCCTGCGTTTCGACGCCGCGGTCCGCGAGACGGCCGCGGCGCGGGCTCCGCACAGGATGTGCACCTACCTGTTCGACCTCGCCCAGGACTTCACCTCTTTCTACGAGCACTGTCCCGTGCTGAAGTCGGAGGGCGCACTGCGCACCTCGCGCCTCGCCCTGTGCGAC
>JAULXU010000206.1:0-2152 GCA_032118285.1 Ilumatobacteraceae bacterium | reverse complement strand
TGAACCATGCGCCGTCACTGTCCATGTCGCTGCCGGTCTCGAGCCGGCCGAGCCACGGGTGCTGCGGCCACGTGCCTTCTGCGACCACGATCTCGCCGTTGTGCCCCGCCGGCGTCAAGGACGCAGGAGGCTGTGACCCGGCCATTACTGGGCCTCCTGCGTGGCTGGCAGTTCGCTTGGCTGCGCGACGGGGTTGTGGCGGGTGACGGAGCGCCACGAGGTCGTATCCCACGCCGCGACTACGGCGGTGCCGAGTCGAGCCCATTCGTCGGTTCCGCGGGGCCCGTATTCGACGCGTTCGACGATGAGTTCGCCGGTGTAGCCGTTGATCGTCTCGAGGTACTCCTCGTGCAGGCCGGTGCTGCGGAACTCGAGGGCTTCGCCGAAGGCCGGAATCACTGTCACGCACAAGCTGTTGCTCATCGCTGTTCTCCTTGCTCATCGGCAGCGGCGCTGCCGGGACTTTGTCGGGTGCCGGGGTCGAGCAGTAGTCGCCCGCCGTAGCCGTCGATTAGGGACGGCTGCGCCTTGGTGACGTCGCCGAGCATGATCCGCAGGGCGGTGCCGAGGTGGTTGCCGATGAACGGCTGGGCCAGCAGCACCATCTCGGCGGTGATGGTGTGGTCCTGGTAGCGCCAGTGCACGGGGCTGGCGCCCGACAGTGCAGCCAAGTGCATGAACAGGTCGGGGGATGGGGATACGTCCACCACTGCGGGGGAGAACACCACCACGGCTACTGGATCGCTGATGATGCGCACGAACACCACGGCGGTGTCGTTGTGGACGTAGAGGTCGCCGTCTTTGTTGCGTGGCAGGTCTGCCGGCGCGACGTGCGTCATCTGGGCCAGGAACTGCTCGACCTGCAGGTCGAGCGGCACATTGAACCGGTCCACGATCCCTTCGCTGATCGTGGTGCCTGGTTCGGGCTCTCCGACGGTGTGTCGTCGACCGAGGGAATCCACATGCACGAGCGCGACCACCGCGCTGTGCTGAGCGATCGCGGCAATCGCCGAACGCAGGTCATCCATCTGGTGACGGGCGAACGTCCTTGAGAGTCCGCCCTCAGGGCTGTCCGGGTTGAACGCCCTGACATCGAGTTGCCCGGAGGCAACTGCCGCGATCACAATCTGGCCGCTATTGCGCTGCGTCGCCTCCAGTCGTTCCCCGGCACGCAGGCGTGGCAGCCGTTCCCACATCTCCGCGAGCCGGTCCGCCCCTGGCGTGCCCTGGTCCAGAACCCGTAGCGGGTTCACCTGCCATGTGGTCTGGCAGCTGGGGCAGGCGTAGTCCGGGTTGTCGGCGTCGATGAGGCAGCCGCCCAGGCGCTCATTCGGCCCGGGCGGACCGGCCACGAGGCCGTACACGATCCTGTCGCCTGCCTGCCCGCACGCGGGGCATGCGGCAGCGCTCCCTCCGGTGGCCGTGGTCATGCGCATTCCCACGGCCCGTCGACGCGGGACTGCAGGTCACCGACCGCGATCCCGAGGGGAACCGTCAGGGCCTCCGTCACTCCTCGAGCCTTCGCGATGCGCAGCAGCTCGGTGTAGTACCAGACCACCGATCGGCGTGTTGGGGTGTTGAACTTGTCGAGGACCTCGACCCCGTACCGGTGCACGTCGGTGACGGTGGCGCGGGCGTTGTGGACCTTGTCCGCGATCGACACCAGGACGGCCCGGGGGTCGGTGTCCGGATCTTCCAGGTGATCGAGGTACTGCTGCTTGCGCGTGCAGTAGTCGACGGACTTCTTCCACTTCTCATCGACCGAGTCCGTGCACACGAGCACGATGTCGGCCACCGTGTCGCCGAACCGTGCGCGGATGTCCGCCAGGCGAGGCAGGTCGCCGGCGTCCTCGACCGCGTCATGGAGCAGACCCGCGATCGCCTCGTCCTGGCTCCCGCCGGCTTCCAGCACCAGGCCCGACACCCCGATCAGGTGGCACATGTAGGTGACCTTCGTGCCCTTGCGCTCGGTCAGTCCGTGCAGCGCCGTCGCATAGGCAAGCGCCGCGGTGTACTTGTCGGTCAGGAACGTGGACGGTCCTGGTTGGTCATTCATGGTGTTCCCCCATTCGTCGGTGGCTGCCTGCCATGCCCGGTGCGCGAACTTCTCGAGTTCATCAGCGTCGTGAATATCGACCCTCTGCAGGGGAAA
>JAULXU010000205.1:0-1981 GCA_032118285.1 Ilumatobacteraceae bacterium | reverse complement strand
GAACATCGAGGCGGGCGAGCCCGTCACCGATGGTCCCTGGGATCCCAAGGAGATCATGGACATCCTCGGCATCCGCCAGTCGCAGCAGTACCTCGTCGAGGAAGTCCAGATCGTCTACCGCGACCAGGGCGTGCACATCCACGACAAGCACATCGAGCTCATCGTGCGCCAGATGACCCGCCGCGTCGGTGTCCAGGAGCCCGGCGATTCGGGCTTCCTGCCCGGCGAGCGTGTCGACGCCAAGAGGTTCCGCGACCGGAACCGGGCCACCGTGGAGGATGGAAAGCGTCCCGCCGAGGGCCGTCCCGAGATCCTCGGGATCACCAAGGCGTCGCTGGCCACGGACTCGTGGCTGTCGGCCGCGTCGTTCCAGGAGACCACCCGGGTGCTCACCGAGGCCGCCATCGACGGCCGCGCGGACAGCCTGGTGGGCCTCAAGGAGAACATCATCATCGGCAAGCTCATCCCGGCCGGAACCGGCATGGAGTCCTACCGCAGCTTCGACATCTATGCCCCGGATTACGTCCCGATGGAGTACTTCTCCACCGAGGAGGCCGATCCGGCGGCGTACCTGGCCGGTATCCAGGGCACCTACTCGCCCGAGACCGACCTGGCCGCCGAGGACGCGTTCATCGATGCCGTCCAGTCCCGCATGGTGGACGAGGTGGCGCCGGCGGAGGAGGTCGCAGATGATGCGGTCACGACCGTCGATGCCGCTTGGACCGGCGAGGAGGTCGCAGATGATGCGGTCACGACCGTCGATGCCGCTTGGACCGGCGAGGAGGCCTCCGCCGATGGCACCGAGCCGCCCGCAGAATCAACAGGTTCCTGAGCCGCGACGGGTTGCCGTCGGGCCGGGCACCGTCGTAGCCTGAGACGCTCTTGGCCCCCGGACCTTCCGGTTCGGGGGCCGAAACGTTCTCGTTTCATTCCATATCGAGTCACAGAGGTGTACCCGTGCCCACAATCCAGCAGCTGATCCGCCAGGGTCGCACGAGCAAGACGACCAAGACCAAGACGCCCGCGCTCAAGGGTTCGCCCCAGCGTCGCGGCGTCTGCACCCGCGTCTTCACCACCACACCGAAGAAGCCGAACTCGGCCCTGCGCAAGGTGGCGCGCGTGCGTCTCTCCAGCGGCGTCGAGGTGACCGCCTACATCCCGGGCGAGGGCCACAACCTGCAGGAGCACAGCATCGTCCTCGTGCGCGGGGGCCGCGTCCGCGACCTCCCCGGCGTGCGCTACAAGATCATCCGGGGCGCACTCGACGCTGCCGGCGTGAAGAACCGCAAGCAGGCGCGCAGCCGTTACGGCGCCAAGCGCGAGAAGTAAGGAGAAGCCATGCCGCGCAAGGGTCCCGCACAGCGACGCGAACTCGTCGCCGATCCCGTCTATCACTCGCTCGTCGTGACGCAGCTCACCAACAAGGTGATGCTCCACGGCAAGAAGAGCGTCGCCGAGAAGATCGTCTACGACGCGATGAAGCTCATCGAGACCAAGACCGGCACCGAGCCGCTGTCCACGGTCAAGCGGGCCGTCGAGAACGTCAAGCCGCCGCTCGAGGTCCGCAGCCGCCGGGTCGGAGGTGCCACTTACCAGGTTCCCGTCGAGGTCAAGCCACGACGCGCCTCCACGCTGGCCATCCGCTGGATCGTGGACTACTCCCGCGACCGCCGGGAAAAGACCATGGCCGAGTGCCTGGCGAACGAACTGATGGACGCCGCGAACGGCCTCGGAGCCGCGATGAAGAAGCGCGACGACATGCAGAAGATGGCGGAGTCCAACAAGGCCTTCGCCCACTACCGCTGGTGACGACCACCGGCTGATTTCCTTCCCCGCGCGCGCACCTCCGGTCCAGGTCGGGGACGTTTCATGCACGGGGAGTCCCCCATCGACCCGAGACCCCCGAACCAGGAACAAGGTGAACCCTCATGGCCAGGCGTGAATACCCCCTCGAGAGGACCCGCAACATCGGCATCATGGC
>JAULXU010000204.1:0-1815 GCA_032118285.1 Ilumatobacteraceae bacterium | reverse complement strand
AACCGCCCTCACAATTGATCGATGTCACCCGCGTCGACATCAACGTCGTCCCGCCCGCGGCGAGGAACGAAGCGAGCAGGGCTTCGGGGAGCGCACCCGAGCCGCCGACGGGGCGGCCCACCGGGGTGATGTGCCGCAACGCGAAGGCGACCGCGCCGAGTCCGGTGCCGGGTGTGTCGGGCGACAGACCCCACACGACCGGACCCTCGACCAGTGCCGGCCCGAACGTCCTCTCGTCGGAGAAGTAACCGCGCAGCACGTCGAGCGCCGATGCCTTGCTCCACCGCAGCATCGTGCCCACGCCGCGCCCCGCCCTCCGCCCGGCGTGTCCGAGCAGGGAGCGCCGCGTCGGCGGGTTGTTCGCCGCCTCGGTGATGAGCCTCGCCACGGGCACCGCGTCGCGCACGAAGCGCCCGTAGCCGGCGACATCCGCTGGCACCACGCGGGCGAGGGAGTCCATTGTGGCCTCGACGTCGTGGTGAAGTTCCCAGTACTCGTCAGTGTCCCAGTGTCCGTTCAGTTGTGCCGGCTCTATGTCCACGTAACGGAGGCCGTGCCGCTCGAGATCGAGCTCACCGGCGATTGGGGTGGTGCGGAATGTCAGGTGGTCGCAGTTGCAGATGTTGACAGTGGCCCCACCGAACGACTCGGAGCTGGCCGTCCCGCCGACACTGGACCTGGCCTCGATGAGCAGCGTGCGGACACCGTGGCGGGCAAGGTACGCCGCGCAGACAAGGCCGTTGTGCCCGCCGCCGATGACGATTGCGTCGTAGTCGTGTTCGTTCGGTGCGGTCACGTGAACATTGTCCCACTCGGGTAGTTTCGTCGCATGCCGAAGTCAAGAATTCTTGCCGAACTTCCCGGTGCCGCCGTCGGTGACGTGGTGTCGAGGGACTCCATCGTGGTTCTCCCGCTCGGCGCCGTGGAGCAGCACGGGCCGCACCTGCCGCTGGGCACCGACCTCTTCGTGGCGGATGCCGTCTCCCGTGCGGCGGTGGAGGCACACGGCGAGACCCACGATGCATGGCTCCTTCCCCCTCTCGGCTTCACCAAGTCGAACGAGCACGCCTGGTCGGCCGGCACGGTGTGGCTGTCCGCCGAGACCCTCCTCGCGGTGCTGAACGACATCGGCCGCAGCATCGCCGCGACACCCGCAACGCGTCTGCTGTTCCTCAACGGCCACGGCGGCAACAGTGCACTGCTGCAGGTGGCGAACCGCGAATTGCGGCTGAAGCACGGTCTGCGCACGTTCCTCGCCCATCCGCACATGCCCGCGGACCAGGGAGGAACCTCTGCCGCGGGCGAACTGGGCATGGGGATCCACGGGGGCACCGACGAAACCTCTGTCATGCTGCACATCAGGCCGGATCTCGTGGACATGTCGAAGGCCGTGCGGAGGGTGCCGGAGGGCATGGCGGAGAACAAGCACGTCCGCTTCGGGGGATCGGTCCCGTTCGGCTGGTTGTCGAACGACTTCTTCCCCGAGGGGCACATCGGCGATCCCACGCTGGCGTCGGCCGAACTGGGTGCATCGATGTTCGCGACCGCGGTCTCGACGCTCGGTGAGGTGCTGGGCGAAGTGTCCCGTTTCGACTTCGGTCGCTGAGCCCACATCGCCCGGCTCGCTCCGGTCCCCGCCACAACGAGAAACGGGGAGGGGCGTGCGCCCCTCCCCGTCACGGCGCAGGCCGTTCGGTCAGCCGAGCTTGATGCTCGGGTCGATGAACTCGTTGGTGACGACGTCCTCGGCGGTGAGACCCGGCTTCACCTTGGCACCCGTCTTCTCGTACACCGGCGTGGCCAGTGCGATGAAGT
>JAULXU010000203.1:0-1720 GCA_032118285.1 Ilumatobacteraceae bacterium | reverse complement strand
TAGCGAGCCGGGTGGCTTGATCCGGCTCGCCTGACCCAGCCTGACCGCCCTGACCGGCTCGTTTGCCCCGTCACCTAGGATGAAGGCACTCACGCCTCCTATCCACTAAGGGACGAATACTGTGCTGTCGAAGTTGCTGCGCCTCGGTGAAGGTCGCATGGTCAAGCGCCTCAGAGGGGTGGCTGACTATGTCAACACCTTGTCGGATGAGACCGAGAAGCTCACCGACGCGGAGTTGAGGGCCAAGACCGACGAGTTCCGGGCCCGCATCGAAGACGGCGCCAAGCTCGACGACCTGCTGCCCGAGGCGTTCGCCGTGGCCCGCGAGGCCGCCTGGCGGGTGCTGTCCCAGCGGCACTTCGACGTGCAGGTGATGGGCGGGGCGGCGCTGCACTTCGGCAACGTCGCCGAGATGAAGACCGGTGAGGGCAAGACCCTGACCTCGGTGCTGCCGGCCTACCTCAATGCGCTGTCCGGCAAGGGCGTGCACGTGGTGACCGTCAACGAATACCTGTCCAAGCGCGACGCCGAATGGATGGGCCGTGTGCACCGCTTCCTGGGCCTGTCGGTCGGGGTGCTCCTCAACCAGATGGGACCGCAGGATCGCCGCGCCGCCTACAACGCCGACATCACCTACGGCACCAACTGGGAATTCGGCTTCGACTATCTGCGCGACAACATGACGCACTCGCTGGACGACATGGTGCAGCGCGGCCACAACTTCGCCATCGTCGACGAGGCCGACTCCATCCTGATCGACGAGGCGCGCACCCCGCTGATCATCTCCGGACCGACCGACGACGTGTCGAGCTGGCACAAGGAATTCGCCCGGATCGCCCCGAAGATGGAGAAGGACGTCCACTACGAGGTCGACCTCCGCAAGCGCACCATCGGCGTGCACGAACTCGGCGTGGAACTCGTCGAGGACCAGCTCGGAATCGAGAACCTCTATGAGGCGGTCAACGCGCCGCTGGTGAACTACCTCAACAACGCCGTCAAGGCCAAGGAGCTCTACACCCGCGACAAGGACTACCTGGTCCGCGACGGCGAAGTGGTCATCGTCGACGAGTTCACCGGCCGCATGCTGTTCGGCCGCCGCTACAACGACGGCATCCACGAGGCGATCGAGGCCAAAGAGGATGTCGAGATCAAGTCCGAGAGCCAGACGCTGGCCTCGATCACACTGCAGAACTACTACCGGCTCTACGACAAGCTCTCCGGTATGACCGGCACGGCCGAGACCGAGGCCGCCGAGTTGCACGAGATCTACAAGCTCGGGGTGATCCCGATCCCGACCAACAAGCCGATGGTCCGCGGCGATCACGCCGACCTGATCTACAAGACCCAGGAAGCCAAGTTCCTCGCCGTCGTCGACGACATCGCCGAGCACCACGAGAAGGGGCAGCCCGTCCTGATCGGCACCACCAGCGTCGAGCGCTCCGAGTACCTGTCGAAGATGCTGCACAAGCGCAAGGTGCCGCACAACGTGCTCAACGCCAAGAACAACGAACTGGAAGCGGCCATCATCGCCGAGGCCGGTCGGGCCGGCACGGTCACCGTCGCGACCAACATGGCCGGCCGCGGCACCGACATCGTGCTGGGCGGCAACGTCGACTTCCTCACCGACCGGATCCTGCGCGACCGCGGCCTGGACCCGGTGGAGACCCCCGAGGAGTACGAGGCGGCCTGGCATGAGGAACTGCCGAAGGTGAAAGCCGCG
>JAULXU010000202.1:0-1520 GCA_032118285.1 Ilumatobacteraceae bacterium | reverse complement strand
GCGGCCTTTCGTGCGGGGTAGGTGCCGGCGATGAGGCCGACGAGTGCACCGAGAAAGGGGGCGGCGAAGGGAAGCCACGGATCAAGGACGGGGGTCCACTGCCGATTGGCCGACACGGCCACGGTTATGAGTATTCCGAGACTGGTGCCTAGCAGGCCGGCGTAGGCGCCGAGTGTGGCGGATTCGAAGATGAACTGGCGGGCGATTTGGCGGCGGGTGGCGCCCAGCGCCCGCCGAAGCCCGATCTCGCCAGTGCGCTCCAGAACCGCCACCAGGGTCACGTTGGCGATCCCGATCGCTCCAACCAAGAGTGACACCCCACCCAACACCATGAACAAGGCGTTGACGTCGTCTTCCACCGCAGAGCGGACCCGTTGAGGCGATGGGGGCACGCTGACCTGTACCCGCGTCGGGTCGTTCGGTGAGAGCGCTATCGCCGCCTGGGCTCCGATCAGTTCGGCAGCGCCGATGTCGACTTCGATCTGGACCTCGCTCGGAGCTTCTAATCCGTAGCGAGCCCGGGCGTAGCCGTCGGTGATGATGATGGCGTTCAGTAACTCGGGCGCTCGGGCGACGTCGTCGAGTATGCCGACCACGGCCAAAGTCTCGCCGCCGATGAAGATCGCCGGGGCGCTGTCGACCCGGTTCACATTGAGCCGGGTGGCGGCACCCCGTCCCAACACTGCCACGTTGTCGCCCCGGGCGTTGTGGCCTTCGTCGAAGGTCCGGCCGGTGACCAACCTGGCCCGCACCGCTGTGAACAGGCCTGGCGACGTTGCGATGACTGGGATCTGAAACTCCGACTGGCCCAGGGGATCGACGACGGGTACCGACCGAGCCAGGGCCCCGCCGACGTCGACATCGCTCTTGGTTCCGGCGGCCACCACGCCGTTCAATCGTTCCAAACGGTCGCCGGCGTCGAAGGGGATCCCGTTCACTTGAGGAGCATCGGGGTTGGACGCCATATCCCGTGGGGGTCGAACCACCACCTGGGTGGCTTCTAACTCGTCGAACCGGGACACGATCTGGCTGCCTCCAGTCTTGGCCAGACCCAACGTGGCGACCAGAGCAGCGACCCCGAGGATTGTGCCCATCGCAGTCAACATCGTCCGAGCCGGGCGGGCCGTCAACGCGGTCATGGCCTCCGTCATCAGATCACGTGTCGACATCACCGACCGCGGGGGGGGCGGGGTGATCGAGATCTCATTCATTGGTGACTACACCGTCTCGGATCGAGACGCGACGATGAGCCCGCTTGGACACCACTTCATCGTGGGTGATGACCGCTAGTGTCACCCCCTGCTCGTTCAGTTCGTCGAACAGGTCAAGGATCTGATCTGTGGCCGACGAATCGAGATTCCCGGTCGGCTCATCAGCTAGCAACAGACTGGGTTCCGCCACCAACGCCCTGGCAACCGCCACCCTCTGTTGCTCACCACCGGACAACGTCGTCGGCATCGCATCCAATCGATGCCCTAGACCTACGCGTTCCAAAGCCTCTATCGCCCGTTTCCGCCGGC
>JAULXU010000201.1:0-4985 GCA_032118285.1 Ilumatobacteraceae bacterium | reverse complement strand
GCGATGTCGGGCCAGTCGTCGAGCGCGTAGGGAGCGTCGGCGGGCCATGCGAGCCACACCTCGCTCCCCGGGCGGAGGAAGCCGGTCCTCATCTCGCCGGTCACGACGGTGGAGATTTCCGTGCCGTCGGTGGCCTGCAGGACGAGCTTCACCGATGGCCCCTGGAACACCACATCGGTCACGCGGGCCCCGATGGAGGGGCCCGACGGAGCGGTATCGCTCACGGCGAGGTGCTCGGGTCGCAGCATGACGGTGACCTTCTCCCCCGCGGCCCGGGTGACCTCGGGCGCGCATCCTCCGGCGGCCACGAGGACGGTTCCGCCGCATTCGAGCTCCACCGTCAGGGCGTCACCGTCGGCGCGCGACACGGTTCCCGGCAACAGGTTGGCCGATCCGATGAACCCGGCGACGAACAGGCTGGCAGGGCGCCGGTAGATCTCCTCGGGGGTGCCGATCTGTTCCACCCGGCCGTCGCTCATGACCGCGATGCGGTCGCTCATGGTCAGCGCCTCGCCCTGGTCGTGGGTGACGAACACGAAGGTGATTCCCACCTCGCGCTGGATGCGCTTCAACTCGATCTGCATGGCCTCGCGCAGTTTCAGGTCGAGTGCTGCGAGCGGCTCGTCGAGAAGGAGTGCACTCGGATAGTTCACGAGTGCCCGGGCGAGGGCGACGCGCTGCTGCTGACCACCCGACAACTGGGCCGGTCGTCGCGAGGCGAACCGGGACAGTCGAACGACCTCGAGCATCTCGGCCACGCTCTTTTTGGCCGCGGCGGGGGGCACCTTGCGCATGCGCGGCCCGAATCCCACGTTGTCCGCAACGGTCATGTGCGGGAACAAGGCGTACTGCTGGAACACGGTGTTGACGTTGCGCTTGTGGGGTGGGACACCGGACACGTCCGTGCCTCCGATCCACACGGTCCCCGACGTCGGCTGCTCGAAACCGGCGATCATCTTGAGCATCGTGGTCTTGCCGCAGCCTGAGGGCCCGAGCAGGGAGAAGAACTCGCCGTGACGAATCGAGAGCTCGGCGTCGTGGACGGCGGTGAAGTCGCCGAACTCCTTGCGCACGTGCTCGAGACGGATGACGTCGACGTCGGACTCGTTCATCTCCCGGGTTCCCCCTTGGCTCCGTCGCGTCCCCGCGGACGCACGGCGACACTAACAGCAGCGCTTTCCGGGTGACCGGGGCGGGGACTCACGACTCGATGTTGATCATCACGTGCTTGATGCGCGTGTAGTCGTCGAGGGAGTACGACGAGAGGTCCTTGCCGTAGCCGGACTTCTTGTACCCGCCGTGGGGCATCTCGGCCACCAACGGGATGTGGGTGTTCACCCACACGCAGCCGAAGTCGAGGTTCTTCGTCATCCTCATGGCGCGGCCGAGATCGCGGGTCCACACCGACGACGCCAGGCCGTACTCGACCCCGTTCGCCCAGCCGAGCGCCTCGTCCTCGCCGGAGAACCGCTGCACCGTGATGACCGGACCGAAGATCTCGTTCTGGATCATCTCGTCCTCCTGGCGCAGGTCGGCCACGACGGTGGGGGCGTAGAAGAAGCCCTCCGAGCCGACGCGCTCGCCACCGGTCACCACCCGGGCATGATCCGGGGTGCGGGCCACGAAGCCGGCGACGCGCTCCCACTGCGAGGCGTTGTTCAACGGGCCGTAGGCGGCGTCGGTCTCGCCGGGGCCCGCGGTCTTGGTGACCGCGGCCTGCGCGGCGAGTGCGGCAACGAACTCGTCGTGCACCCCGGCCGCGCACAGCACCCGGGTGGCCGCGGTGCAGTCCTGACCGGCGTTGAAGTATCCGGCCGCGGCGATTCCCGCGGCTGCGGCCTCGATGTCGGCGTCCTCGAACACGATGACCGGAGCCTTGCCCCCCAACTCGAGATGGACGCGGGTGAGGTTCTCGGCGGCGGCCGTCGCCACCTCCATGCCGGCGCGCACCGAACCCGTCACCGACACCATCGCCGGGACGCGGTGGCGCACCATGGCCCGTCCCGTGTCCCGGTCGCCGCACAGCACGTTGAGCACTCCCGCGGGGAGGAACTCGGCGGCGATCTCGGCCAGCATCGTCGTGGAGGCCGGCGTCGTGTCGGAGGGCTTGAGCACCACGCTGTTGCCCGCGGCGATCGCCGGGGCGAACTTCCACACGGCCATCATCATCGGGTAGTTCCACGGCGCGACCTGGGCGCAGACGCCGACGGGCTCCCGGCGCACGTACGAGGTCATGCCCGCCATGTACTCGGCCGCCGCGCGTCCCTCGAGATTCCGCGCCGCGCCGGCGAAGAAGCGGATCTGGTCGACCATCGGCGGGATCTCCTCGCTCGCGGTGAGGGCCACGGGCTTGCCCGTGTTCTCCACCTCGAGGGCGACGAGTTCCTCGGCGCGGGCCTCGACCGCGTCGGCGATTCGCAGCAGTGCGAGTGCGCGCTGGGAGGGCGTCGTACGGCCCCACGATTCCTGGGCGGCGGCCGCGGCCTGCATGGCGGCGTCCACGTCGGCAGGGCCGGACAGGGGTGCGGTGGCGTAGCTGCGTCCGGTGGAGGGATCCACCACCTCGGTGGTGCGCCCCTCCAGGGCGTCGACGTGGCGACCGTTGACGAAGTTGCGGAAGGTCTTCATGTCTCCACATTTCCACATCGACGGCCGCGGCGACATCCCCGCCCGGTCGGGTCGGGTCCGGTCGCGGGCGGATAGACAGGAGGCCATGGCATCCATCGCGACCGTCGGAGTACCCAGGGAGATCAAGACCGCCGAGGGCCGGGTGTCCCTCACCCCCGACGGAGTTCGCGAGTTCGAGCGCCTCGGCATCGACGTGTTCGTCGAGACCGGCGCCGGCGAGGGTGCCTCCATCAGTGATGCCGACTACGTGGCCGCCGGGGCCGACATCGTCCCCTCTGCCGCCGATGCATGGTCGAAGGACATGGTCATCAAGGTCAAGGAACCCAAACCCGAGGAGTTCGGCTTCCTGCGGCGCGACCTCGTCCTGTTCACCTACCTCCATCTCGCCGCCTATCCCGACGTCGCCCGCGCCCTCATCGAGGCCGGCACGACCGCACTCGCCTACGAGACGGTGGAGGGCCCGGGCGGCACCCTGCCCCTGCTCGCCCCCATGAGCGAGGTCGCCGGCAAACTGGCACCGCAGATGGGCGCCCACTTCCTCGAGCGCACCCGGGGCGGTCGAGGGGTGCTCATGGGTGGCGTGCCCGGCGTGAGCCCCGCCAGGGTCGTCGTGCTCGGCGCAGGAAACGTCGGCTGGAGCGCGGCCACCGTCGCAGCCGGCATGGGCGCCGACGTCACCGTCATCGATCGCAGCATCGAGCGACTGCGGTGGGCCGACACGGTGCGGCCGGGCAACATCACCACGCTCGCCTCGAACCAAGGTGCGATCGAACGCGCCGTGGCGGGCGCCGATCTCGTCATCGGGGCCGTGCTCGTCGCCGGAGGACGCGCCCCCGTGGTCGTCTCCAGACAGATGGTCGCCTCCATGAGACCGGGTGCCGTCATCGTCGACGTCGCCATCGATCAGGGTGGATGCATCGAGACAAGCCGCGAGACCACCCACACCGACCCCGTGCACGTCCTGCACGGCGTGGTGCACTACGCCGTGGGCAACATGCCGGGTGCGGTGCCCCACACCAGCACCTACGCCCTGACGAACGCCACCCTCCCCCATCTGCTCGATGTCGCCCGATTGGGGGTGCGCGCGGCCGTAGAGGCCAGTCCGTCCCTTGCCGCCGGCCTCAACGTGCACCGCGGGAAGGTGACGTGCGCCCCCGTTGCCGAGGCGCTCGGCATGTCCCACGTGGATTCCCTCGTCGCACTCGGACAAGACTGAGCCCATGACCATTTCCGCGGCGGACCTCGACGTTCCCCAGTTGCCCTTCCGGCCGGAACAGACCCGCCAGGCCCGTCTCGCCACCCTGCGCGACATCGGACGCGACTCCTGGATCGCCCGCAACGAGGTCGGGTTCACCGTTCTCTCCTACGAGGCGGTGCAGGGCGTCCTGCGCGACAAGCGATGGCACAGTGCCACCGGGCTCGCCGCACGCATGGCCGGGATCACCGACGAGAAGTTTCTCGCCCGCCGCCGGGTGTCGATCCTCAGCGCCGAAGGCGACACGCACGTTCGTCTCCGTCGACTGGTCGGCCAGGCCTTCTCGCCGCGCTCGGCGGACCGCCTGCGTCCGTTCATGCGCGAGGTGATGAACGGGCTCGTCGACCCGCTCGCCGTGGCCGGACGCGCCGACGTGGCCGTCGACATCTGCGACCCCTATCCCATCCCCGTCATCTGCGAACTGCTCGGTGCCCCCAAGGAGGACTGGCGACTGTTCAGCCGGCTCGCCGAGGACGTTCTCCTCATCTTCAGCGGCAACCTCCTCGAGATCTTCCCCCGTGTCGTCGCGGCCCAGGAGGAACTCGAGGAGTACACCAAGGGTCTCATCGCCGCGCGGCGCTCCACCCCCGCCGAGGACCTGATCACCGATCTCATCGCCGCCGAGGAGGCCGGTGACCGTCTCGACACCGACGAGCTCGTGATGATGGTCGAGGCCGTCATCGTCGGGGGAACCGACACCACCCGCAACCAGCTCGGCCTGGCCATGGCCCTCTTCGCCGAGCACCCCGATCAGTGGGCGATGCTGGCCGAGGATCCCGCACTCGCTCCCCGCGCCGTCGACGAGATCATGCGCTACCACGGGGCGGTGGCCAACACGGTGCGCTTCGCCTCGGAGGACATCGAGTTCAACGGTGTCCTGTTCCCCGCCGGCACGATCATGTCCACCTCGATGGCGACGGCGAATTTCGACCCGTCCGTCTTCCCCGACGCCCTCCGCTTCGACATCCGCCGCGAACCCGTGGGTCAGCCGCACCTCTCGTTCGGCAGCGGAATCCATTTCTGCCTCGGATCGTGGCTCGCCCGCGCCGAACTGCAGGAGGCACTCGTCATCCTCGCCCGCCGCATGCCGAACCTGCGTCTC
>JAULXU010000200.1:0-6535 GCA_032118285.1 Ilumatobacteraceae bacterium | reverse complement strand
CGGGTATCACCGGCGGCAGCGGGATGAATCTCGGTGCGCGCCCGCCGGAGGACCCCGAGCAGATGCTGGTTGAGGCCGTCGAGGCCGCGGCATCGAGCGATCTGGCCATCGTGGTGGTTGGCACGACCGCCGAGTGGGAGAGCGAGGGGTGGGACCGGGAAGACATTGCCTTGCCAGGTCGCCAGAACGAACTGGTGGCCCGGGTTGCCAGCGCCAGTCCCGCCACCGTCGTGGTCATCAACGCCGGCTCGCCCGTGTCGATGCCGTGGCTCGACGATGTCGAGGCGGTGCTCGTGGCGTGGTTCGGCGGTCAGGAGATGGGTGAGGCGCTCGTCGACGTGCTCGTCGGGGATCTCGAGCCCGGCGGGCGATTGCCGGTGACCTTTCCGCGCGCGCTCGAGGACACGCCCGCCTTCGAGCATCACCCCGGGCGCAACGGCGCGGCGCACTATCTCGAGGGTCGTCTCGTCGGGTACCGGTGGTACGACACCGTGGGACGCGAACCGCTGTTCCCGTTCGGATACGGACTCGGGTACGCCGACATCTCCGTGGAGGATGCAACCGCACTCGACCCCTTCACGCTTTCGGTGGGCCTGCAGAACCGCTCGGTGCGCGACGGCACCCAGACCGTGCAGGTGTACGCCCACCGGTTGATGAGGGAGGGAGCGCCCGGCGACGAGCCCGAGCAGCGCCTCGTCGGCTTTGCCCGGGTGCCGGTGGCCGCCGGCACCCGCACCGAAGCTGCCGTACGGCTCGACCGCGATGCATATCGCACCTGGGACACGAAGACAGGGGCGTGGGTGCCCTGGACGGGCGGGGTGGAGTTGAGGGTCGGGACCTCGTCGCGCCACGTGGGTGCCCGGGTGGCTCTCGCGTCTATCGTTGGATCATGAGCCGCGGCCTGCACAGCCCGTACGCATGGGTTCGCCTCATCGCGACGAATCTTCGGCGCCTCATCGTGCTCGTGCTCGGTGCCGGTGTGCTCGGTGCCGGGGTGGCCATGCTCGCGCTTCCCGGCCCCGGAGTCCTCGTCATCTTCATCGGACTCGCCATCCTCGCCACCGAATTCGCCTGGGCCGAGCGCACGCTCGACCGCACCAAAGCCCGTGCCACCGATGCCACCCTGCGCCTCACTGCCAATAGCTTCAGTCGCCTGGTGTTCGGGCTCATGGGTTCGGCTCTCGTCGTGGGCGGCGGTGTGGCCGCGGTGCTCGCCGATGAGTACCGATACGTGGGTTTCTCGATGATATTCGCCGGCGTGTGCGCCCTCATCGTGCTGGTGCCCCGCGTGCGTCGATGGATCGCCTCTGCGGGTACGACACCGATCGATTGACCGACGATAGATACGGACCTGCTCGCTGTGACGCACGTCGCCTCCGTCGTCGCGGCGACCGACTGAATCCGCGTGTGGACCCGAATTAGGTTGTGAGGAGGAGCAAACGCTCCGTCCACATCCCCAGGGAGAAAACATGAACATCCAGAAGAAGTTCGCCGCGGTGGCAATCGCCTCGGCGATGCTGCTCGCCGCGTGCGGCAGCGACGACTCCGGCTCCGACACCACGATGGGCGGCTCCGACACGACCATGCCCGCCGAGGCCGGAACCATCGTCGACGTCGCCGTCGCCACCGAGGGTTTCTCGACCCTCGTCGATGCGGTGACCGCTGCCGATCTCGTTGCAATACTGTCGGGCGAGGGCCCGTTCACGGTGTTCGCGCCGACCGATGCCGCGTTTGCCGCACTGCCCGAGGGCGTGCTCGCGAAGCTGCTGCTTCCCGAGAACAAGGCCATCCTCGTCCAGATCCTCACCTACCACGTGGTGGCGGGCAAGGTCGGCTCGGCCGATCTCTCCGCCGGTGACGTCGCGTCCGTCGAGGGCTCGAACATCACCGTGGCCATCGCCGACGGCAAGGTGACCCTGAACGGTTCCTCGAACGTCATCACCGCCGACGTGGCCGCCTCGAACGGCGTCATCCACGCCATCGACGCTGTCATCCTTCCGCCGGGCCTCGACATCTCGGCACTCTGACGCGCACGCGGGCCGGCGGCGATGAGTCGCCGGCCCGCACGCACGGCTGCACATAAATGGCGGTCGTGTTCCCGGATGTGAGCGCACCCCTGTGGTAGCACCGTGACCATGCGTTCACGTTCCGTCCGTTTCTTCTCCGTCGCCTGCCTCGCGGCGATTCCCCTCCTCGGCGCCTGCGGGGGAGGATCCTCCTCCGGGTTCGCCGGTTCGCTCGAATGGGAGGAGTGCGAGGACGGGGAGCTCGTGGCTTCCGGTGTCGAGTGCGCCTCCTTCGCCGTTCCCCTCGACTGGGCCGACACGGGCGGCAAGACCATCGAACTCGCACTTGTGCGCATCCCGGCCGGCGGTGAGAGCCGGGGGATCCTCCTTTCCAATCCCGGTGGCCCCGGAGCATCGGGCGTGGACTTCGTCGTCGATGCCGGCACCACGATGGTGTCCGACCTGGGGCTCGGTGAATACGACATCGTCGGCTTCGACCCACGGGGAACGGGTCGCTCGGCACCTTTGCGCTGCGTGGAGGACGCTGACCTCGACGTGTGGCTGTATCTCGATGCCACCCCCGACGATGACGCCGAGCAGGCCCTGTATGACGAGTACGACGGACTCTTCGAGGAGAAGTGCGCCGAGGTCTACGGCGACGATCTGCGTCACTATTCGACCGAGGCCGTGGCCCGCGACATGGACGCCATCAGGGCGGCCTCCGGCTTCGACGAGATCGCCTACTACGGGGTCTCCTACGGCACGTATCTCGGTGGTGTGTACGCCACCCTCTTCCCCGACCGTGTCGGGGCGATGCTCCTCGATGCCGCCTTCGACCCGGGTGGCGACACACCGGAACAGGCCCGCACCACCCAGATCATCGGATTCGAGAAGGCCTTCAACAACTGGGCCGACTGGTGCGAGTCGAACGTTGGGTGTGCGTACCGGTCGCGCGACGTGCTCGCCGACTGGGACGATCTCGGCGAGCGACTCGACCGCGAACCCATCGAGACCGATGGACGCACGGTGAACGACTCGGTGCTCGGGACCGCGACGGCGACGGCCCTGTACTCGGCGTCCCTGTGGGGACAACTGGGCGCGGCCTTGGTGGCCGCCGAGGACGGTGACGGCAGCGGTCTCCTGGCGCTCGCTGACTCGTACCACGAGCGTGACGACGACGGCACGTACGCCGCCTCGTCCCAGGCGATCTCCATCATCCGGTGTGCGAGCGGCTTCTACGACGGCGATCCCGCCGACCCCGAGGCTCTTCTCGAGAAGTTGCGCGAAGAGGCGCCGCGATTCACCGCAGATTGGACCGTCGACGACCTCACGGGTACCGGATGCGAGGGGCTGACCGAGGATGCTGCGATCATCGAGCTGTCCTACGACGGCGATTCCCCCATCGTCGTGGTCGGCGGCGAAAACGATCCCGCCACGCCCATCCGCTGGGCGGAGGAGATGGCGGCGAGTCTGGGCGCTCCGCTGGTGCGCTACACCGGAGAAGGCCACGGCTTCGCGCTCGATTCGCTCTGTGTCGCCGACATCGCGCTCTCGCTCTTCGCGGACGGTTCGCTGCCTGCCGACGACACCATCTGTGATCCGGATCCCGATCTCACCGAACCCGAGTGGTGGGCCGATGTCCCCGGCCCGGCGTCGGGAGAGACGATCGTCGAGCGAGCGGTGCTGGACGGCCTCTTCGGATTCCGTCCGGGTCGCTTCTGGGTGGAGTATCGCACCACCGCGCTCGGTGTCGAAGAGGCTTATGCCCGGTTCGTCGAGCGCATGGCCACGGCGAATTTCGCCGCGGACGATCCCTCGGCCATTGACGCGAGCGAGATTCCCCAGTTCTTCGAGGACTCGAACGGCAACTTCGTGGGCCTCTTCACGGTGTCCTACGACGAACTCGTCTCGTACGGGTTCACCGATGCAGTCCCGAGCGGACACACTCTGCTCGCTCTCTATTGGTATCCGCTCGGCGACTGATGGCGGGCAGACCCACGTGATCGACTCCTGACCGACGATCTCGGGTAGGGAGTTCGGTAGCGTCTTCGGGGTGTCCGAGGTCGTCCATGCCGCCGATCTGCCCGGGACTGTCGCCTGGGTGGCCCAACGGCTCGGGGTCGTCTCGCGGGACGGTTCGGTGCGTGTCGCCGATCTGCGGGCCATCCCGGTGGGCCGACTGGTCGACATCGAATACTTGACGGAGGACCAGCTGTCCCGGTTCGTCAGCGAACTGGGCGCCTTTCTCTTGTCCCGCACGACCACGTGTCAGGACATGGTGCCCCCGGAGGACCGGACGGCGGCTCCTGCGGCGGCCCCGCGGACTCGCTCGGCCGCCCAAGAGCGTCGTCATCTTCTCACGAACAGGATTCTCGATCATCTGCTGCTGCGTCCCGGGTCGACGATGGACGAGGTGGCCGCAGCTCTCGGTGAGGACGTGGCCGCGGTGACCGCCGCCGCCGGACCGGTGGACTGGCTCATCCTCGACGCGAACGACATCGTCGAGGAGGGGCATCGTGCGGAGTCGGCGGCCGTGGCGGCCACCCGCGCGCGGGCGCTCGCGGCCCTGCAGGCCGCGTCACTGCTCGTGGCCCCGCTCAGTCACCAGAACTACACCTCGCTCGTGCGCGGGGGTCGGGTGAGCGGACCGAGCGTGGCCCGCATCGTCCAACTGTTCGGATCCTGGACCTCGGCGTGTGCCCAGGCCGGCGTGCGGTCGGGCGATGCGCTGCGACGCCACTACTCGCGCACGTGGTCGCACGAGGCCGTCATCGGTCACGTGTCCTCGTTCCTCCTCGAGCCCGCCCATCGCGGGGCGAGCAACCGCTACGACGTATGGAGGGCGGCGCGCGGATCGAAGTCGACGCCCTCGCTCGGAACCGTCCGCAACATGTGTGGTGCGCGCTGGCACGACATCCGCACCGCGGCCCTGCGCTCGATGCGCGCGGGTTGGGCCGGGGGCGGGGCGCCCGCGTGAGGGGGCTCGGCACCCTCATCAACACCGCCACCGTCGTGGGAGGCGGTGTGCTGGGACTGCTCGCCGGTCACCGCATCAGCCAGTCCATCCGCACCATCGTCGTTCAGGTGATCGGGCTGGCCACGCTCGTCTTGGGGATCGAGAGCGTGATGGACACGCACAACATCGTGTTCCCGCTCGTGGGGATGACACTCGGCGCCATCGTGGGCGAACTGCTGCGTATCGAGGAGCGTCTCGAGGCCGTGGGGGCATTTCTGCGGCGACGCTTCGCCCGCTCGGCCGACGGGGGCGACGAGAGCACCTTCGTCCAGGGCTTCGTGACGGCAACCCTTCTTTTCTGCATCGGTCCGATGACGATTCTCGGCGCCATCGAGGATGCGAGCGGGCGGTTTCCCCAGATCTACATCGTCAAGGGGACCCTCGACGGTTTCATGTCGGTCATCTTCGTCGCCGCCTACGGAATCGGGGCCGCTTTCAGTGCCGTGAGCGTCTTCGTGGTGCAGGGCCTCCTCACCCTCTTCGGCACGTGGCTCGATGCGCTTCTCGACGACCGGATGCGCACGGAACTGTTCGCGGCGGGTGGTTTTGCGGTGCTGGCGATCGGCATCAATCTGCTGGAGATCAAGAGGATCAAGCTGGGTTCACTGCTGCCCGGACTGATCGTGACCCCGGTTCTCGTGGCGATCTTCGCGGTCTGACCCGTCGCCGGGGGGTCGCTGCGCCTCCGGAGACTCAGGCGCCGAGGAAGTCGGCGATCATCGCCGCCAGTTCGAGAGGCCTGTCACCCTGCACGCTGTGGCCTGCCTCGGCCACGTGCTCGACCCGGACGTGCGGAGCCCGCCGACGCAGCTCGGCCTCGTCATCGTCGCCGACCACCGATTGGGGTCGCATCCCGCGCACGAACATCATCGGCTTGTCGAACCCCGAGACTGTCTCCCACAGGGCCGAGGTCGGGGGACGGGTCCCGTCGGCTTCGGAGAGGGGCGGGGCGTCGGGGCGCCGGTATCGCCACACCCACGAGCCGTCGTCGAGTTGCAGGGCATTGTGCAGGATGCCGCGACGCAGGGAGGATTCGCTGCGCCCGGGATTGAACTGGATGGTGCGGGCCAACAGCTCGTCGAAGGAGGGAAACGTGGCGGGGCCGTTCACGAAGTCGGTGATCTGCTTCGTCTTTTCGCTGTTGACCCCGGGGGTGATGTCCACGAGCACGAGGCGGCGGACGAGGGAGGGATGGTGCTCGGCGAGCGCGAGGGAGGTGAGGCCACCGAGCGACATGCCCACGACGGCATCGGCCCGTGGGGCGAGGCGTTCGATGATGTTCGCCATGTCCGCGGCGTTCTGCTCGAGAGGCCCCGCACCCGAGAGAAGCGGAGCGGCCGAGTCCGAATGGCCGTGACCGGGAAGGTCGATGCACAGCACGGGCAGGTCGAGAGCGAGGGCGACCGTGTCCCATGTGTGGGCGTTCTGGGCGCCACCGTGGAGGAACACGATCCTGGGCGAGGCGGAGCCCCACCGCAGTGCCGACATGTTCCGGCCCCCGGCCACCTCGACG
>JAULXU010000199.1:0-3314 GCA_032118285.1 Ilumatobacteraceae bacterium | reverse complement strand
GGATTGTGTTGAGGGCATTCCACGCCGAGACGGCGGGATCGACAGGTCGCGGCCAGGCCTTGTGGGCGGCGAAGAGCACGCGCCCCCCGACGGGCAGGGCGTCCACCATGCGCCACAGGTCGCCGGCCATCTCACCGAGCGGCTCGATGATGTGCGGCGCCATGCGTTCGAGCCCGGTGAGCACCGCGGCATCACGGGCTGCGGTGACGGCGTGCCACTCGACGTGGGGCGCGGCATGGGCGAGGGAGAACTCGACGAACTCGCGCTTGATGGAGAAAAAGGCGGCGGTCACGGCTTCGGGACCGGCGGCGGCGAGCGGCGCGGCCCGGTTGACGATGTAGTGGCCCATGCCGTCGGGAACGCCGAGTGCGGCGAGATTGTCCCGCGCACCCGGGTCCCAGAAGATCCAGCCGATGAGCCGGTGCGAGGCAAAGGAGGCGCGCCGCGTGATGTCGAGCCAATCCGGTGCCACGGGCCAACGCTAGTTGTCCGTGCACATGGGAGAATCCGTGCATGTCCGCCACCACCTACGGCTCTTACCTGCGCGTTCCCGAGTTGCTCGAACTCCAGACGCCCCTCTCGGATGGACCCGAGCACGACGAGATGCTCTTCATCGTCATCCACCAGACCTACGAGCTGTGGTTCAAGCAGGTGCTCCACGAGACGACGGCGCTGCAGCGTGCCCTCGAGGCCGGCGACCTGTGGCGCTCACTCGGCCTGCTCGACCGCATCCGCACCATTCTGAAGACGCTCGTGTCGCAGGTGGACATCCTCGAAACGATGACACCGCTGCAGTTCAATTCGTTCCGGGCGCGTCTCGATTCGTCGAGCGGTTTCCAGTCGGCGCAGTTCCGCGAACTCGAGGCCGTGCTCGGTCGCCGGGATGCGGCCGTGCTCGGCCAGTTCGAGCCGGGCAGCACCGAGCGGGAGAAGGTGGAGAAGGCGATGTCGCGTCGCCCGCTGTGGGGGAGCGTGTTGGCGTTTCTCGCGGGTCGTTCGGTGACCCTGCCGCGTGAGATCGTCGAGCATCCGGTGACGGTCGCCTACGGGGCCCACGACGGGGTGCGCGCGGCTCTCGCCCGGGTGTACCGCGAGCAGGCGGACACGGCGTTGCTGCTCGAGAAACTCGTCGACATCGACGAGGGCATGCAGGAGTGGCGCTACCGGCACGTGAAGATGGTCGAGCGCACCATCGGGACAAAGCCGGGCACCGGCGGGTCGAGTGGCGTCGGCTATCTCGCCGCCACGCTCTTCCGTCCCCTGTTCCCCGACCTGTGGAACGTCCGCGGCGATTTCTGACGCGCTTCTTCTAGGGTTTTCGCCGATGGACACGACGCTCCTGCTCGCCAATCTCGCCGCCAGCCTCGTGATGGTCGGCGTCATCTGGTTCGTCCAGGTCGTGCACTATCCGCTGCTCGCCGTCGTGCCGCCGGCGAGCGCGTCAACGGTGGCGCTCGACCACCAGCGACGCACGGGATGGGTGGTGGCATTGCCGATGGCGGTCGAAGGCGTCACGACACTCGGGTTGCTGTGGAAGGTGCCCGAGCAGGTTCCCGCGTGGATGCCGTGGCTGGGGGCGGTGCTGCTCGCCGTGGCGCTCGGATGCACGGTCCTGCTGTCGGTGCCGCGCCATGCCCGCATGGCGACGCACCCCGACGAGCGGGTGGGGCGCGAACTGGTCCTCACCAATTGGCCCCGCACCGTGGCATGGAGCGCCCGCGGCGTGCTGTGCCTCGTTATGGTGGGGATGGTCGTCACCTGACGATTCGGAGGTCACCCATGAATGTTTCATCCCTGCGCCGCTGGAACATCTCCGCCGCCGTTCTCCACCTCGCCCAGGGTGTCGCGGTGCTCCTGCTCGCGAACGAATTCGCACTGCCGGTGACGAGCTTCTTCTGGAACGATGCACCGAACAACAGCCTCGACACCGTGCGCCTCGAGCGGATGTTCGACGTGTCCATCGCCTGGGCGGCGGCACTCTTTCTCTTCCTGTCGGCCCTCTTCCACGGCATCGTCGCCACCGTGGGTCGCGCCTCCTACGAGACCGAACTGGGTCTCGAGCAGAACCGTTTCCGCTGGGTGGAGTACTCCATCTCCTCGACGCTGATGATCGTCACCATCTCGATGGTGTTCGGCATCGGCGACATCGCCGGCCTCATCGGCATCGCGGGAGCGAACATCGCCATGATCCTCTTCGGATGGATCATGGAGCTGGTGAACGGTCCGGGAAAGCCCGTGTGGTGGACCCCGTTCTGGTTCGGATGCATCGTCGGGGTGCTTCCCTGGGTGGGCCTGCTCATCTACCTTCTCGGCCCCGGAGACGAGATGCCGAAGTTCGTCTACGGCATCTTCGTGAGCATCTTCATCTTCTTCAATCTGTTCGCCCTCAACCAGTGGTTGCAGTACCGCCGCAAGGGACGCTGGGCCGACTATCTGTACGGCGAGCGGATGTATCTCATCCTCAGTCTCACGGCCAAGAGCGCACTGGCCTGGCAGATCTACGGCAACACGTTGTCGGCCTGACCTGACCCGACCCGGTCGTCGTGAGTCCGACCTGGTGGGACCTCCTGGCGGCACTGGAGGAGCGTGAGGTCTCTGGGATCGATGGGGCATGGACCGTCAGCGATATCCACTCTCTCGTGTACGCCTGCAACCTGGTCCAACCCTTCGACTGGCCGGAATGGGCGGCGACACAGAGTGGCGACACCCGCCCCGAGGATCTCTCGCTGCGGGACTGCGTGCGCCACATCACCCGCATCGCCCGCCAGAGCAGGTTCGTCGAGGGTCTCTTCGAGGCCGTCGTGGCGGACGGTGAGCTGGGGCGGTTGTGTCGACGGGCGCGTGAGTTGAGCGGCGGCATGGTGCCGACCTTCACCGACCTCGACGAGCCGTAATCGGGTAGTGGGCTGACATTCAGCCACTGGTTGGTCTCCGATCAGGGCCCGTCCGAGTCCTCACTCTCGTCGCTACGGTGCCTTCCAACTATGACCGCATCTCGAATCCTTCGACTGGCTGACTCGGCACTTGACGCCCTCGTGGCTCCGGGGTTCTCCCGTATTGGGTACGCCTTGCGCGCCCCCGGGTTCCGTGCACTCGGCACCTATTCCTTGGCGGGCAAAACCGTGGTCATCACCGGCCCCACGTCGGGGTTGGGGCTTGCTGCCGCTCGCCAGATGGCGAGCATGGGTGCTCACCTCATTCTCGTGGGGCGCTCCGAGAGCAGGTTGGACAGCGTCCGCGCCGGGTTGACCACCCACGTCGATGGTCCCGACACGGTGGTGGCAGACATGGGCGACCTGGTCGCCGTGGCCGCC
>JAULXU010000198.1:0-2223 GCA_032118285.1 Ilumatobacteraceae bacterium | reverse complement strand
CCTCCCGCTGCCCACGCACACCTCGAGGGCGCGCACGATGCGGCGCCTGTTCCCCGGCTCGGTCCTTGACGCGGACACGGGGTCGAGTCGACCCAGCCTCTCCCACAACACCGCGGTGTCGGCCTCTGCCTCCAATTCGGCACGCAGGTCGGGCCACTCGCCGGGCACGCTCAGCCCGTCCACCAGGGCCGTCACGTAGAGTCCCGTGCCCCCGACGACGATCTCCCGGATGCCCGCCTCGGCCAGTCGTGCCCTCACCGGTGCCACGGCCTCCAGCCAGCGCGTGACCGTGAAGCGCTCCGAGGGATCGCCCAGATCCAGTCCATGATGCGTCACCGCGGCCCGATCGGCCTCGGTGGGCTTGGCCGTGCCGATGTCCATTCCCCGATAGACCTGCATGGCATCGGCGGCGATGATGTGCACCTCTCCCGTGGGTCGACCGAGGGCACAGGCCATGGCCACGGCACTCTTGCCGCTCGCGGTGGATCCGAGGACGACGACGACGCGGGAGGGACTCACGCCTCACCCTGCAGGGGCAACGGGGATCCTGATGCGGTGGGAAGGCTCGGTCAGGACCTCGAGGAGTCGACCTTCGAGGAAGTGGGGTGCTCCCCGGGTGATCTCGACCGATGCGTACGTTCCCGGTCGCATCGGAGCGACCGGCGCGAAGTGGACCAGTTTGTTCTGGCGCGTGCGTCCGCTCACCAGCGACGGGTCGCGCTTGGTGGGTCCCTCGACGACGACCTCCTCCATGCGACCCACGCGCTCCCGGTGCCGACGCAGAGCACTGCGCTCCACGACGGTGCGGAGGCGCTCGAAGCGGTCCGCCACCACGGACGGCTCGACGAACCTGTCCCCCATCAGAGCCGCCTCGGTGCCTTCTCGGGGCGAGAAGATGAAGGTGTAGACGGAGTCGAAGTCGGCCTCGGCCGCCACCTCGAGCGTGCGCACGAAATCGTTCTCGGTTTCCCCGGGAAACCCCACGATGATGTCGGTGGTGACGGCCAAGTCGGGGATGAGCCGACGGGCCTCGGCGAGCCTCTCCAGATACCTGGCGGCGGTGTAGCCCCTGTGCATCGCCGCGAGAACGGCATCGCTCCCGGACTGCAACGGGTAGTGCAGGTGCTCGCACACCGCGGCGGTGTCGGCCATGGCCTCGAGCACGTCCCGACGCATGTCCTTGGGATGGGGACTCGTGTAGCGCACGCGACGGATGCCGGGGACCTCCCCCATGCTCCGCAACAGTTCCGCGAACATCGGTCGCGCCGCGGTGTCGGAACCGGCACGGCGCGCCGAGAGGGCAATGTCTCGCCCGTAGCTGTTGACGTTCTGGCCGAGCAGGGTCACCTCGGTCACTCCCCTGGCGGCGAGCTGGGCCACCTCGGACACGATGTCGCCGGGCTGGCGACTCACCTCCCGGCCGCGCACCGCCGGAACGATGCAATAGGCACACGTGTTGTCGCAGCCGATCTGGATGGTCACCCAGGCGTTCCAGGTCGTCTCCCGGCGCACGGGCAGGGCGCTCGGAAAGAGGACGTGGTCGTCCAGCACCGCCTCGTCGAGAATCTCGGTGACCGGACCCGTCGACTCGGAGTACCGGAGCAACTCGATTGTTCGGTGGACGTTGTGGGTGCCCATCACCACGTCCACCCAGGGAGCGCGCCCCCGCACCACGTCTTTGTCCTTCTGGGAGAGGCAGCCGCCGACGACGATGCGACGGCCCTCCCGGGCGTCCTTCCATGTCTTGAGGTGCCCGAGGGTGCCGTAGAGCTTGTTGTCGGCGTTCTCGCGGATGCAGCAGGTGTTGAGCACGATGACGTCGGCATCCGTGTCCGCCTCGGCCCGCACCATGCCGTCCGCCTCGAGGAGACCCGCGATCCGCTCCGAGTCGTGCTCGTTCATCTGGCACCCGAAGGTGCGCACGACGTACGAGGAGGGCCCGGAATCCACGTGGATGAGGCTACCGAGCAGCTGTCGGGGCACGGGTCGGAGTCCGGAGAACACAGAAGCCGGGCCCATCGGACCCGGCTTCTGCACAGTGGCGCCGCGAAGAAGGATGCGGCACGCGGTCAATCGATGTCGATCGGTTCCTCGTCCTCGGCCGAGAATGCGGGCTCCTCATCTTCGGCCGGAGTGGCGATGGCGCGGATTCTCTGCTCGATGTCCATCATGATCTCGGGATGCTCGCGCAGGAAGTCCTTGGCCTTTTCGCGGCCCTGACCG
>JAULXU010000197.1:0-6163 GCA_032118285.1 Ilumatobacteraceae bacterium | reverse complement strand
TCGCCGCCACGGCGTGGAGCATCTGGGCGCTCGTGTGGGGAGGAGCAGCCGACGACCACTCGATGCACTCCGGCATGTCCTCGATGATGTCGGGCGATATCCACGTGTATTTCGAAGTGGGTGCCGCGGTCACCACCTTCATCCTCCTCGGCCGATTCCTCGAGATGCGCGCCAAGCACTCTGCCGGTGACGCATTGCGGGCCCTGCTCGCTCTCGGGGCGAAGTACGCCACCGTCATCCGCGACGGCGAGGAAGTGAGCATCCCGGCTTCGGTGGTGCGAGTCGACGACCGCCTCGTCGTGCGCCCGGGGGAAAAGATCGCCGCCGACGGCACCGTGGAGGAGGGCCGCTCGTCGGTCGACATCAGCATGATCACCGGCGAGAGCGTGCCGGTCGACGTGGCTCCCGGCGATCCCGTCACCTCGGCCACCGTCAACCTGAACGGACGTCTCGTGGTGCGCGCCACCCGGGTGGGTGCCGAGACGACCTTTGCCCGCATGGCGCGCCTCGTGCGCGAGGCCCAGGCCACCAAGGCCCCGGTGCAGCGCATCGCCGACCGGGTCAGTGCCGTCTTCGTGCCCGTCGTGTTCGCCATCAGTGCCGTGACGCTCGGGTTGTGGTGGTGGCTGGAGGGCGACGTCGAGCAGGCCTTCACCGCCTCGGTCGCGGTGCTCATCATCGCGTGCCCGTGCGCGCTCGGTCTCGCCACCCCGACCGCCCTCATGGTGGGAAGCGGTCGCGCCGCCCAGATGGGCATCGTCATCAAGGGAATCGACGTGCTGCAGTCCACCCGCCGCATCGACACCGTCGTGCTCGACAAGACCGGCACCGTCACCACCGGTGCGATGTCGCTCGTCGACGTCACCGTCACCCCCGGCACCGACCGCGTCGAGGCCCTGCGCATCGTGGGATCACTCGAGCGGGGGAGCGAACACCCCATCGCCCGCGCCATCGTCGCCGGTGCCGAAACCGAGACCGGGCCGCTTCCCGCTCCGGAAGAGTTCGAAGCCCTGCCCGGTGTCGGTGCGGTGGGACGGGTGAACGGCAGGGTCGTCACCATCGGCCGCGAAGAGGTCTTCAGTGGTCGACTCGTCGTCATCCCCGGCGTGCTGCGCGAGGCTCTCGCCGCGGCGCGGGCCCGCGCCCACACCGCGGTCATCGCCGCATGGGACGGCGAGGCCCGAGCGGTGTTCGCCGTGGCCGACCAGCCGAAGCCCTCGAGCCCGGCCGCCATCGCCACCCTGAGATCGATGGGACTCGCCGTCGTGCTCCTCACGGGGGACAACCACGCGACGGCCACGGCCGTGGCTGAATCGGTCGGCATCGACACCGACGAACACCATCTCTATGCCGGTGTCATGCCGGACGAGAAGGTGGCCGTCGTGCGCGACCTGCAGGTGCGCGGATATGCGGTGGCGATGGTGGGCGACGGTGTGAACGATGCCGCCGCCCTCGCCCAGGCCGACGTCGGCATCGCCATGGGTGGCGGAACGGACGTGGCCATGCAGGCCAGCGACCTCACCATCGTCAACGGCGACCTCCGCTCGGTGCCCGATGCCATCCGGCTGTCGCGCGCCACGCTGCGCACCATCAAGACGAACGTCTTCTGGGCCTTCGCCTACAACGTGGCCGCCATCCCGCTGGCTGCGGCCGGCGCGCTCAACCCGATGTGGGCAGGGCTGGCGATGGCGTCCTCGTCGGTGTTCGTGGTGACGAACAGCCTGCGTCTGCGTCGCGTGCCGCTTCATCGCTGAGCGCGTCGCGCACCGCGTCGATGGCGGCGCGTCGCTTGTTGCGGATGGTGCGCGGGGACATGCCCCGGTCGAGGGCGATCTCGTGGCCGTGTCGACCGCCTGCCAGTTCGCGCAACAACTCGAGATGTTCGGCGCCGACACCCTGCTGCTCGGCCTCGCACAGCACGTCGTCGAGGTCGATGTCGGCCGAACCGTCCGTTCCTCCGGACAGGATGCCGAGGATGTCGTCCTCGACGCACACCTCGTCCACGCGCTTGAGGCGCGCGGTGCGCACGAAGGCGTGGTACTCACAATCCCTCACGAGGTTCGCTGCCACCTTGTCGAGGCGGCGCTGCCACGGGTAGGTGCGCACGACGATCCAGGCCGTCGCCAACAACTCGCCCATCGCCGCCGTGGGACCGCCCTGCACGATGCGACCGCGACGGCGGGCCACCGACATGAGGGCGGGAAGGATCCGGTGGATGACCACCTGGGCGGCGAGGTCGTCATCGGCGGCGAGGCGCACCACGTTCCACAACATCCGGTCGCCGGCGCTGTCGTCCACCGCGGTACCGAACCCGCACAGGGCGAGCAGTTCGTCGAGGTGCTCCACCTCGCGCGGCATGAACTCCCAGGCGTTCACCTTGCGCAGCACCGCCGGCCGCCGGGCGATGCGGTTCCACTCCTCGATGACGAGTCGGGCCGGCCCGACCTTGATGCGGCTCCAGACGAGGGCGCCGCCTCGGTCGTCGTCGGGCTCGGCCCCGGGGATGCCGTCGCGCGGAGCACTGGAATACGGGGCGGGGATGGATGTGGGTGATGGTGTCATGGATGGACGGTGCGGACACCGCCTCACCCGGTCCCGGCCCGCCGGTCTCACCCGAGGTCTCACCCGGCCCTTCACGCGGGCAATACTGCGGACATGCGCATCACCTTGCCGTCCGGCACACCGGCCGAGATCGTCACCCACCCCTCACCGGTCATGGGGCTCGTCATCACCCCGGACATCTTCGGACTTCGTCCCCTCTTCGACGACCTGGTGGCGCGGCTGTCGGCCGAATGGTCGATGTCGGTGTGCGCGGTGGAGCCGTTCCCCGGACTCGGGCTGGGTCCGGAGGTGGAGGCTCGTTTCGCTGCGGTGCCCGGCATCGACGACGACACGCATCTGCGCGACCTGCACGAGGCCGCCGACGCCCTCGGCACGTCCGTCACCGGTCTGATGGGGTTCTGCATGGGCGGGATGTACTGCTTCAAGGCGGCGCGCAGCGAGCGCTTCGTCCGCATCGCCAGCTTCTACGGGATGATCACGCTGCCCGATGCCTGGAAGGGTCCCGGCCACGGTGAACCGCTCGCGCATCTCATCACGGGTTACGCCGACAGCGTGCTGGCCATCATCGGAGAGAAGGACCACTACACCCCGCTCGCCGATGTCGATCAGCTTCGCGCCACCGGCGCCCAGGTGGTCGTGTACCCGGACGCCGACCACGGTTTCGCCCACGACACGTCGCGACCGGCGCATCGCGCCGAGGACGCCGCCGATGCGTTCGCCCGCACGCGCGAATGGTTGCTCAGCGCGATCTGACGGGACTCATCCCCGACACGTCGCCGCGTCGGAGGCAGGTCAGTTGGCGCGCTGGACGAGCTTTTCGCGGTCGAGGATGCGGTAGGTGCGGTCCTGCTGCTCGAGCCAGTGCAACTTGATGAAACTGGCGATGGCCTTGTTCACCCTCTCGCGCGAGGCGCCCACCATGCCGGCGAGTTCCTCCTGGGTGACCGGCAGGACGAACTCGTCCTTGCCCCCGGACATCTCCACGAGTCGCTTGGCGGTGCGGCCGGTGACATCCAGAAAGACGCTGTCGGCGAGGGCCTCGTCCATGGCGCGCAGGCGCCGGGTGAGCATGTGCACGACGTTCCAGATCAGCTCGGGCGATGCGTCGAGATGCGTGCGCACCGCCGCGTAGGGGATCTCGAGGACGGTCGAGGTCTCGAGCGCCCGGGCGCCGGCCGAACGCACGCCCTTGTCGAGCATGCCCATCTCGCCGAAGAGGTCACCCTCCTCCATGAGGGCGATGACACTCTCGCGGTGGTCGAAGGGCCGGTTGCCGATGGCGATGGCGATGCGACCGGTGAGCACGACGAAGAGGGAGGCAGGCTCATCGCCGGCCTCGAAGAGCACATCGCCGCGCACGAGGTCGCGCACCGCACCGGCGTCGCCCATGGAGGACAGGAGTGCGGACGGAGCATCCTGGAAGAGTTCGGTCTCGGAGAGGATGCGTTCGTGCGCCATAGCAACCATGACGGTACTACCCTGCATTCATGCCCGAAAAGGAGAGCGTCTGGACCGTCGTCGTGGCCGCCGGCTCGGGCCTGAGGTTCGGCAGTGCCAAGCAGTTCGAGATGCTCGAAGGTCGTCGTATCGTTGATTGGGCCGTCGAGGAGGCAGAACGCCATTCGCTCGGCGTGGTCGTCGTCGTGCCGCCCGGCCGCGTGGAGGGCCCGGGACAGGTGGAAGGTGGGGCGACCCGCAGCGAATCGGTGCGACGGGGCCTGGCCGCCGTGCCTCCCGAGGCCACGATCGTGTGCGTCCACGACGCCGCGCGTCCTTTCGCCAGTTTCACGGTGTTCCAGCGCGTGATCGGGGCCGTGGTGGACGGCGCCGACGCCGCCGTTCCCGGCATCGCGGTGGCCGACACAATAAAAGAGGTCAACGTGTCGAACGTGGTGGTGTCCACCCCCCACCGCGAGACATTGCGGGCCGTGCAGACCCCCCAAGCCTTCCGCGCCGCGTCGTTGCGCCGGGCCCACGAGGGCGGGGCCGAGGGCACCGACGATGCCGCGCTCGTCGAGCGCCTCGGGGGCGAAGTGGTCGTCGTCGAGGGCGAGGTCGTCAACCGGAAGATCACCACACCCGAGGATCTCGAGTGGGCCGTGGCCCACGCCATGCGGTTGCGCCACGGGGAGGTGTGACCCGGTGGGCGTCGACATCCGGGTCGGCAACGGCTTCGACATCCATCGTTTCCATGACGCTTCCCCGAACGGACGCGTCCTCGTGCTCGGAGGCGTCCCGTTCCCCGGCGAACGCACCCTCGTCGGCCACAGTGACGCCGATGTCGTGGCCCACGCCGCCGCCGACGCGCTGCTCGGCGCTGCCGGTCTCGGAGACATCGGTGGTCACTATCCCGACACCGATCCGCAATGGCACGGGGCCGATTCGGTGGCCATCCTGCGCGACGTGGTCGCCAAGGTGACCGCACTCGGCTGGCGCATCGGCAACGTGGACTGCAGCGTGGTGTGCGAGATGCCGCGCATCGCTCCGGCCCGCGAGGAGATGCAGCGCATCCTGTCCGAGGCCGCGGGGGCACCGGTGAGCGTGAAGGGACGCCGCGCCGAGGGGCTCGGTGCCATCGGCCGGGCCGAGGGCATAGCCTGCTTCGCTTCCGCCGTTCTTCTCAAGGAGTCCTGATGGCCCCGCGTCCTCCCCGCAAGGGCAAGCCTGCATCCCGTTCCGCGTCGCCACGCTCGTCCGGTGGTCGCGCCCCTGCATCGAAGGGAACGGGTGCCCGCGGTACGGGTGGCCGCACGACGGGAAGTCGTGATGCGGGTGGTCGCACCTCCGGCGCGCGCGGACCTCGTCGCACCGACGGACCCCGCACACCCGCACCCGCCAAGGGACTCGGCGGCGAACAGGTCGAGGGTCGCCAGGCGGTGCGCGAGTTGCTCATCGCCCAGAAGCGCAAGGTGCGCGAGATCTGGTTCGCCAAGGACCTCGACCCGGCGCCCATCCTCGAGGACATCGAGGAACTCGCCCATGCAGCTCGCGTGCAGATTCTCGAGGTGCCTCGGCGCAAGCTCGAGGAGACGGCCCGCAGCGAGGCACCCCAGGGCATCATCGCTTTCGCCGCCCCCTTGCAGGAGGCCTCGCTCGGCGACCTGTTGCGCCCGCGCGACGGCGTGGCGCCGTTCCTCGTTGCGGTCGACGGCGTCACCGACCCCGGCAACCTCGGCGCGCTGTTGCGGTGCTGTGACGGTGCCGGAGTGACAGGTGTGCTGCTGCCGAAGCACCGCACCGTGCACGTCACGCCCACGGTCGCCAAGACCTCGGCCGGTGCGGTGGAGCACGTGCCGATGGCACTCGTGTCGGGGCTGCCGACCGCGATCGGACAGATGCGCGACAAGGGCATCTGGGTCGTGGGTCTCGACGACGCCGGCAAGGGAACCCTGTTCGGCATCGGCGACCTGGCGGCCGAGGCCATCTGCATGGTGCTCGGGGCCGAGGGGGCGGGGCTGTCGCGTCTCGTGCGGGAGCGGTGCGACACCGTGGTGTCGATCCCCATGCTCGGCCAGGTGTCGTCGCTCAACGTGTCGGCGGCCGCCGCCCTCGCCACCTACGAGGTGGCGCGAGTCCGCCTCGCGCACCGCCCGTAGGCTCG
>JAULXU010000196.1:0-3578 GCA_032118285.1 Ilumatobacteraceae bacterium | reverse complement strand
CGGCTGACCCGTCCGGCCCCCGCATGGCGGACGCCCCGCTTCCCCTCCGCGACGACGTCGTGGCCGCCTGCGCCCGGCGCCTCGGTCACGAATTCGCCGACGCCGACCTCCTGCGCCTGGCCCTCGTGCACCGTTCCTGGGGTGCCGAGAACGACAGCGAGACGAGCAACGAGCGACTCGAGTTCCTCGGTGACGCCGTGCTCGGCTGGGCCGTGGCCGAGATCGCCTACGAGCGTCTGTCCGGTGAGCCCGAGGGTCGGCTGTCCGAGATCCGGCGCGCCGTGGTGAACGCCGCGGCCCTCGCCGACATGGCACGCGGACTCGACCTCGGAGCAGCGGTGCTGCTGGGCAAGGGCGAGGACGCCGCCGGTGGACGCGACAAGACCTCCATCCTCTCCGACGCGTTCGAGGCGGTGGTCGGGGCCATACATCTGGACGGTGGACCCGAGGCCTCGCGCGCGTTTCTGCGGCGACTGTTCATTCCCGCCATCGACGCGGCGATCCCGAACCTCCATCTCTTCGACGCCAAGACGGCGCTCAAGGAGATCTGCGAGCAGCGGGGATCGGGACACCCTCGCTACGAGTGGACCGCGTCGGGGCCCGACCACGAGAGGGTCTTCAATGTCGTCGTCCTCGTCGGCGGCCGCGCCGTGGGCAGGGGAACCGGAACCACCAAGAAGGCCGCGGAGCAGGCGGCCGCGGCGCGTGCGGTGGAGGTCCTCGACTCCCGCTCGGGGGACTGAATGCCCGAGTTGCCCGAGGTGGAGACCGTCCGCCGCGGAGTCGCTGCCCGAGCCCTCCACCGCAGGATCCTCGCGGTGCACCTCGGCCGCGACAGGGCCGTGCGACGCACGGGACCCGGGCCCGTCGTGGCGGGTCTGACGGGCGCCCGCATTGTCGGGGCGAATCGTCGTGGCAAGTGGCTCCTCTTCCCCCTCGACAACGACGGGGAGATGGCGGTGCACCTGCGCATGAGCGGACGCCTGCTCGTGGCCGCACCATCGGTGCCCCGTCCGCTCCACACCCATGCGGCGCTCGTCCTTGCCGGAGACGCCGACGACCCGATGGAGCTGCGGTTCGTCGACCCCCGCACCTTCGGCGAGGTCGTGGTCTACGACGCGGCCGTGCGCGACGCCGTTCTGCCCGAGGTCGCCCGCCTCGGTCCCGATCCCCTGCTCGATGGAGTCGACCCGGACCGGCTCGGGACGCTGCTCGCCGGCACGTCCCGGGCGGCCAAGGCCGTGCTTCTGGACCAGTCGGTCATCGCCGGGGTGGGGAACATCTATGCCGACGAGATCCTGCACCGATGCAGGATCTCGCCGACGCGTCCTGCCCGCGCGGTGTCGAGCAGCGAGGTGGCCCTCCTCGCGCGTGTCACCGTCGAGGTGCTCGCCGCCGCGGTGGAGGCCGGGGGTTCCACGCTCGCCGACACCCAGTACACGGGGGCCGACGGCGAGAGCGGGCGCTACCAGGAGGCGCACCTCGTCTACGCGCGCACGGGCGAGACCTGTCGCACCTGTGGAAAAGCCCAGGTGAAGCGCTCCGTCGTGGCCGGTCGTTCCTCGCACTGGTGTCCGCACTGCCAGTCCTGAGTCCATGGGACGCCCCGTCGGGACGTCCATTACTCTCGGGGACGCCGTGTTTCTGAAGTCGCTCACCCTCAAGGGCTTCAAGTCCTTCGCCGACTCCACCGTGCTCGAACTGGAGCCCGGTGTGACCGTCGTCGTCGGACCGAACGGGTCGGGGAAGTCGAACGTCGTCGACGCCGTCGCCTGGGTGCTCGGCGCCCAGGCCCCTCGCGCGGTCCGCGGCCAGAAGATGGAGGACGTCATCTTCAACGGCTCGACCAAGAGGTCGGCCCTCGGTCGAGCCGAGGTGGCCCTGACGCTCGACAACTCGGCCGGTGTGCTGCCCCTCGACTTCACCGAGATCACCATCTCGCGCACCCTGTTCCGCACGGGCGAGAGCGAGTACGCCATCAACGGTGTCGAGTGCCGCCTTCGCGACGTCCAGGACCTGCTGTCGGACGCCGGTGTCGGTCGCCAACAGCACGTCATCATCAGCCAGGGCCAGATCGATGCGGTACTCACGGCGCGGCCCGAGGAGCGTCGCGAGATCATCGAGGAGGCCGCCGGCGTCCTCAAGTTCCGCAAGCGCAAGGAGAGCGCCGAGCGCAAGCTGGAGGCCACCGAGACGGCGCTGGTGCGCATGCAGGACACCCTGCGCGAGATCCGCCGACAGCTGCGTCCGTTGGAGCGACAGGCGGAGGCGGCACGAAAGCACGATGCGGTGGCGGCCGAGCTCCGCGCACTGCGTCTCTTCCTCGCCGGCAGCGAGGTGTCCTCCCTGCGGGCGCGGCTCATCGCCCTCGCAGGCGAGCGCGTGACGCTGGAGGGGGCGGAGAAGGAGGTGCGCGCACGTCTGGCCGCACTCGACACCGAGGTGCTCTCCGCGGAGGCGGAGATGACGGCGCGGGGCGATTCGGGTCTCAACGACGCGGCCGTGCGCGTCGAGCAGTTGCGGGAGCGAGCGAGGGGAATCGCGGCCGTCGTCGCCGAGCGCCGTCGGTCGATGGAACGGGACCACGGTCAACTCGTGGCCGAGGACGTGGTGGCGGCGCTCGAGGCGGACGCCGCGCGCATGCGCGCCGATCTCGAGGACGTGGCGCGCAACATCGCCATCGCCGCCGCCGAGCAGACGGCGCTGACCGCCGAGGAGAACTCCTTCGAGGCGGAGCGCGACGGAGCCGGTTTGTTCCACGTCGTGGAAGGGTCCGAGGCCGCCAGCGCCGCGGCGGAGGTGCGCGGCGAGCTGCGCACGCTGCGCAATTCGGTGGAGTCTTCCGAGGGCGAGGCCCGGGCCCTCGCCGCTTCGCTCGAGATCGCGCATTCCGGCGCCGAGGGCCTCGTCGATGTCCTCTCCGACCTGCGCACGGAGATCGCAGCCACCGAAGAGTCCGTGGGTGTGCTGCGCAGCGGGTTGCGCGCGTCGACGAGCCACTCCGCGAGCTGTCTCTCCGCGATGGCCTGCGGAAGCTGTCCGTTCGCGAGCCATTCTGCGTACGCGCGATTGTGCAGCACGATGGCTTCGATCCATTCACGCAGGTCGCCTTCGGAGCGGATTCGCCCGAGCGTCGCCTCGAAGAGGACCTGCGCTCGCGGAGTCGGCAGCGCCGCTTCGCGAGGCTCGTTGCGGTACTTGTTGACCGTCTTTCGGACGGCTTGAACTCCGTTCCGCGCGAGGAAATCGACGGTAGACTGGTCGGACGCGTCTGGCATCCAGGCCCGAAGCGCGTAGACGAGGCAGCGCGACTGAACGGCCGACAGCTCCGTCTCGACCGCGTCCGCCACCCCGCGCGTCACGGTGAACCCCGTACCGGAAATGAGCTCGCGCGGACCGAAGCGCTCGTCGAGGTACTCGATCGAGCCCTCGGCGAAGTAACGGCTCACGATGGTCGACGAATACCCGCTCAACAGCTCGAAATCATCGAGCCGCAATGGGGCGAGGAAGGCTGGATCTTCGCGCATCGCGCGACCCTGAAACTTCAGCAACGCGCTGACGTTCCAACGCAACATGCG
>JAULXU010000195.1:5371-6065 GCA_032118285.1 Ilumatobacteraceae bacterium | reverse complement strand
GGCCGGGTGCACGGTGGTGCTGAAGCCGAGCGAGGTCGCCCCAGTTGACGCCTTCATGCTCGCCGAGATCATCCACGAGGCCGGCGTGCCGGCCGGTGTGTTCAACCTCGTGACCGGAACCGGACCCGTCGTGGGCGAGGCCATCGCTGCCAGCCCGGATGTCGACATGGTGTCATTCACCGGGTCGACCCGAGCCGGACGCCGGGTGGCCCAGGTGGGAGCCGAGACGATCAAGAAGGTCGCACTCGAACTGGGCGGCAAGAGCGCCAACATCATCTGCGAGGACCTCGACGCCGAGACCTTCCAGAAGGCCGTCGGTTCGGGCGTCGGCAAGGCGTTCCTGAATTGCGGACAGACCTGTTCCGCCCTCACTCGCATGCTCGTGCCCCGCGCGCGTCTGGCGGAGGCCGAGCAGGTGGCCGCCGCGGTCGCCGGATCGATGAAGGTGGGCGACCCGTTCGCAGAGGGCTCGAACCTCGGACCGCTCGCCTCGGCCGCGCAGCGGGACCGCGTGCAGTCCTACATCGCCAAGGGAATCGAGGAGGGCGCCAAGCTCATCGACAACCGATTGAGTGATGGCGCCGGCGGGCCTCGGGAGTGCGTTGTGCGTGAGTTTTGCGTGGGCGCGTGGGGGCGTGCATGGTGTTCGAGCTGCTGCTAGGGGGCAGGGTTTAGGGGCGCGAGGGGCGCGGGG
>JAULXU010000195.1:0-5361 GCA_032118285.1 Ilumatobacteraceae bacterium | reverse complement strand
GCCCCACCGTGTTCTCCGAGGTGCGCACCGACATGACCATCGCCCAGGAGGAGATCTTCGGCCCCGTTCTGTCGATCCTCCCCTACGAGGACGAGGAGGACGCCGTGCGCATCGCCAACGACAGCGTCTACGGCCTCGCCGGCGCCGTGTGGTCGGCCGACAAGGACAAGGCAATCGCGATCGCCCGTCGCATCCGCACCGGACAGGTGGAGATCAACGGCGGCGCATTCAACGCCGACGCCCCATTCGGCGGCTACAAGCAGTCGGGCGTGGGACGCGAACTCGGCGAGTACGGCTTCGAGGAGTTCCTCGAGATCAAGTCCCTGCAACTCTGACGGGTCCGCGTTCCGTTCAGGCCAGTTCGGCGGCAGGGGCCGCGAACTGGGCCTCATAGAGGCGGCGGTACGCGCCACCGGCGGCCATGAGGGCGTCATGATCGCCCTGTTCGACGATGGCTCCGTCCTCCATCACGAGGATCGTCGTGGCGTCCCTGATCGTGGAGAGCCGATGCGCGATGACGAAACTCGTGCGCCGTGAGCGGAGTCGGGACATCGCTTTCTGGATGAGCACCTCGGTTCGGGTGTCCACCGAACTCGTCGCCTCATCGAGGATGAGGATCTCGGGGTCGGCCAGGAACGCCCGGGCAATGGTGATCAGCTGCTTCTCGCCCGCGCTCACCGCGCCGCTCTCGTCGTCGAGCACCGTGTCGTAGCCCTGGGGCAGGGCCTGCACGAACCGATCGACGTAGGCCGCCCGGGCAGCCTCCATGATCGCGTCCTCGCCGGCCCCGGGATTGCCGAAGGCGATGTTGTCCCGGATCGTCCCACCGAAGAGCCAGGTGTCCTGGAGAACCATGCCGAAATGCGATCGCAGCTCGCCCCGGGGCATCGAGGCGATGTCGCGTCCGTCAAGGAGGATCCTTCCCCCGTCGAGCTCGTAGAAGCGCATGACGAGGTTGACGAGCGTGGTCTTTCCGGCACCCGTCGGCCCGACGATGGCCACGGTGTCACCGGGTTGGGCCACCAGTGAGAGGTCCCCGATGAGGGGCCGCGCCGGATCGTAGGAGAAACGGACGTGCTCGAATTCGACGCGTCCCTGCACGGGCATCGACGGGCCCGACGCCGGGTCCGCCGATTCTTCCGGCACGTCGAGGAACTCGAAGACTCGTTCGGCCGATGCCACGCCCGACTGCAACACGTTGAACATCGAGGCCACCTGGGTGATCGGATGGGTGAACTGGCGCGAATACTGGATGAACGCCTGCACGTCACCGACCCCCATGCGCCCGGATGCCACCCGCATCCCTCCGACCACCGCGATGGCCACGTAGTTGAGGTTCCCGAGGAAGAACATGATCGGCTGGATGGAGCCCGAAATGAACTGGGCGCCGAAACCCGCGTCGTGGAGGCGCCCGTTGGTCTCGTCGAAAATCGCCTCGACCTCGCCCTGACGGCCGTAGGACTTGACGACCGAGTGGCCGGTGAAGGCCTCCTCCACCATGCCGTTGAGGGCACCGGTGTGGGCCCACTGGGCGATGAAGTGGGCGCGCGAACGCCGGGCGATGGATTTCATCACGGCCACCGACACGGGGACGGTGACGAGTGCGATCGTGCCGAGCAACGGGGACACCCAGAACATCATCGCCAGCACCCCGCCGATCGTGAGGATGGCGACCACCAGTTGACTGAGTGACTGCTGCAGGCTCTGGGCGATGTTGTCGATGTCGTTCGTGACCCGACTGAGAAGGTCGCCCCGCGAGGTGCCGTCGATGTGGGCGAGGGGCAGGCGATGGATCTTGGTCTCCACGTCGGCCCGGAGGCGCCGCATCGTGCGCTGCACCACGCCGGCGAGCAGGAAGGCCTGGCCGTAGTGCAGAGCAAAGGAGACGACGTAGAGACCGATGGCGAACCGCAGGGTCCCGTGGAGGGCCCCGAAGTCGATGCCCTCACCGCCCGTGCGCGCGCGCAGCAGACCGTCGAAGACGATGTTCGTGGCATTGCCGAGGATCCGCGGCCCGAGCACCGACAGCATGACGCTGCCCACCGCCATGGTCAGCACGACCACGACGAGCCAGATCTCCCGGGACATGCGGTCCGCGAGACGTCGCGCCGTCGCGGCGAAATCACGCGATCTCTCGGTGGGCATGCCGACTGCGCTCATTCTCCCGTCGCGCAACTGCGCACCCTGGGGGCGCGGACCGCCCTGCCCGTGCGAACTCACTCCCCCACCCCCGCCACCGGCAGGTCGCCGGTCAGTACCGCGCGTTGGGAATCGACGATTTCCGCGTAGGTGGGACACACGACCATCAGATCATCGTGCCGGCCGAGTCCGACCACCTCGCCGTCGTCGAGCACCAGGATCAGGTCGGCAGCGAGCACCGTAGACACGCGCTGGGCCACGACGACGGTGACCGCGTCCCGTGTCCAACGGGCCAGGGCGGCGCGCACGCGCGCATCCGTGGCCGTGTCGAGCGCCGAGAAGGAGTCGTCGAACACGTAGATGCGCGGTCTGCGCACGAGGGCACGGGCGATGGAGAGTCGCTGACGCTGACCACCGGAGAAGTTCGTCCCGCCCTGGGACACCGTGCCGTCGAGACCGCCCTCGAGGGCGGCCACGAAGTCCGCGGACTCCGAGGCGCGCAGTGCCTCCCACATCTCGTCCTCCGTCGCTCCGGGCCGACCGAAGAGGAGGTTCGAGCGAACGGTGCCGCTGAAGAGGTACGGCCGTTGAGGCACGACCCCGAGGCGCGACCACAGGTCTGCCAGCGCCATGTCCCGCACATCGGTTCCATCCACCCTCACGGTCCCTTCCGTGGCGTCGACGAGACGCGACACGAGATTGACGAGACTCGTCTTGCCCGAGCCCGTCCCTCCCACCACCGCGAGCACCTGACCGGCCCCGATCCGGAAACTCACGTCGCGGAGCACCGGCTTGCCGGCTCCCGGATACGCGAAACCGACCGTGTCGAACTCGAGGCTCGCCGGACCCTCGGCGGGCGACACCGGCGCGTCGGTCTCGACGACGGAGGACTCCGTGTCGAGCACCTCCATGATGCGCTCCGCACTCACCGAGGCCCGCGGCAGCAGGGCCATGATGTAGCTGGCCATCATCACGGACATGAGGATCTGGGTGAGATAGGTGAGGTACGCCACGAGCGAACCCACCCCCATCCGCCCGGCGGCGATCTGCTCGGCACCGAACCACACCACGGCGACGCTCGACAGGTTCATGCCGATCGTGACGGTGGGGAACATGAGCGCCATCAGCCTCCCGCCGCGCAGGGCCGTTCCGGTAAGGAGGTCGTTCGCCGCCGCGAAGCGCTCGGTCTCCTCGGGTTCGCGGGCGAAGGCGCGCACGACGCGGATTCCGGTGAGCTGCTCGCGCAGGATCGTGTTGATGCGATCGATGCGCTCCTGCATCAGCCGAAACGTCGGCACCATCCGGGAGATGATCCCGATGAAGGCGACGGCGAGCAGCGGAATCGCCACGAGGAGTATCCAGGAGAGCGATGCCTCCTCACGATTCGCCATCCACAGTCCACCGAGCGCGGTGAAGGGGGCACCGAGCAGCAGGGTGCAGGTCATCAGGACGAGCATCTGCACCTGCTGGACGTCGTTGGTGATGCGGGTGATGAGGGACGGCGCTCCGAAACGGGCGACCTCGCGGGCCGAGAAACCGTTCACGCGGCGGAACACCGACGCCCGGGCGTCGCGGCCGAATCCCATCGCCGCCCTGGATCCCCAGCGCACCGCCGCCACGGCGAAGGCGACCTGCAACAACGACACCGCCAGCATCCACCCGCCCATGCGCACGATGTAGCCGTCGTCACCGGTGCGCACCCCCTTGTCGATGATGTCGGCATTCAGTCGGGGCAGCACGAGCCCGGCGAAGGACTGGAGGGCCTGGAACACCGCCACCAACACGAGCACACGCCGATAGCGCCCGAGGGTCGCGGTCAGCAGGCGAATCAGCATGGTGTCCCGAGCGTAACGACACGGGGGTCGGGGACCGGGGTCCGGACCGGTGGAGCGGCTAGCGGGAATCGAACCCGCACCATCAGCTTGGAAGGCTGAGACACTACCTTTATGTAATAGCCGCGTGTGCGGGACGAAGTGTACCGAGCCCCGTCCTCAGTGGGACGCGTTGCACAAGTCGACCCGTTGGCTCTCGGGCACCCCGGCCGTCCCGGCGGCGACTCCCTCCACCGCGGCAAAGGGACCGCATTGGTGCGACGAGATCCACACGTGGACCATCGGGCTCGTGCGCACCGGATCTCCCGGCGAGCCGATGATGCAGGATCCATCGGCGAGGGTCACGCCGCTCACGCGCGGCACTCCCCCGACGTCGCGCCAGCACAGATTCGTGTGACGGTGCCACTGCATCAGCCCGCCCGCGTAGTCGGCCAACGTCGCGTCGTTGATGGCGGTGCCCGGTGAGGCGATGTACATCGCCGACACGAGGGTGCGACGAGGTCCGTCCACCCGGTACACGAGCGACTCGGGGTTCATCGCGTCGAAGAGTCGCCCGTCGTCCACGAGATCCCAACGGATGTAGTGCTCGTAGCCGGTCACCGAGTCCCCGATGGATTGGTAACCCGCGGCCTGGGCATCCTCGACGCGGGCGAAGCGGGCGAGGGACGCGGCGGTTCCGGCCAGGATGGCGCGGGCCCTCTGTTCCTGGACCGGCGACACTCCACCGATGCCCGAGAGGTCGAGCGGTGCGGTCGGGTCGAAACGGCGCGGCCAACCCGACTCGAGCGCTCGGGCCTGATCCGGGGTGACCACGTGGGCGTTGACATCGGGAACCTCGCCCACCGGCACGAGGGACGGCCAACCGATGACGACTCCATCGGCGGCGATGACGAGACCGCTCTCCACGGTCTCGACGACCTCGAGGTCGTGACCGTGTCCGTGATCGTGGACGGACACGTTCCACGCTGCTGCCACGCCGAGCACCGCCACGACCGGAGCAGCCAGTCTGGTGGAGCGTCCGGTGATGCGGTCGACCGGACGACGGGACGCCACGGCGAGGACCACCACCGAGGCCGCGGCGCACACCGCGGCGAACGTGTCGAGGGGTTGGGGGGCTTCGGGTTCTGAGAGTCCGGGGATGAATCCGATGCCAGAGGTGCGGGTGACGACCCAGCCGACCACTGCTCCGACCTGCACGGCCGCGCCGAGCCCCATGACCGTCGGACGCGTCGTGGTCAGGAGCAGGACTCCCCACGCCACCTGGAACGTGGCCAGCAGAACGAACAACCGCGCGCTGCCGGGATCCTCGGCATGGAGCCCCACTGCCACGGCGTGGACGGCTCCAGCCGCCAGCGACGCCACCGCAGCAGTCGAACGCGCACCGGCCATC
>JAULXU010000194.1:0-3389 GCA_032118285.1 Ilumatobacteraceae bacterium | reverse complement strand
CCCCTTTCGACGTCACCGTGCCGGGAGTTCGCCCGTCTCGAGCAGCACTGTGAAGCCCGCTTCGTCCACCACCGGCACGCCGAGTTGCTCGGCCTTCGTCACCTTGCTCGCACCCGGCTCAGCACCGACCACGACGGCGTAGGTCTTGGCGCTCACACTGCCGGGACTTCGTCCGCCGCGCCGCTTGATGGCGGCCTCCGCCTCCTCGCGCGAATACCCCGCCAGTGTCCCGGTCACGACGACCGCCTTGCCGGCGAGCGTCTGGGGTTCGTCGCTCGTCTCCACCCGTCCGAAGTCGACCCCGGCCCGGCGCATATTGTCGACCATGGTCGCGTTCTCCGGTCGGGCGAACCACGATGCAACCGATGCGGCGATGACAGGACCCACTCCCTCGACACTCGCCAGGTCGTCCTCGGTCGCCGACTGGATGGCATCGAGAGCGCCGAATCGTGACGCGAGGGCATCAGCGGCCGAGGGTCCGAGGTTCTTGATGCCGAGTGCCGTGAGCAATCTGGGGAGAGAGCGGGTGCGCGAGGCCTGGATCGAGCCGATGAGGTTCGCCGCGCTCGTCTCGGCGAAGCCCTCCAATCCGAGCAGGTTCTCGACGGTGAGCGCGTAGAGGTCCCCGGCGTCGGCGACGAGCCCCGCATCCGACAGGGCATACACCGTGCGCTCACCGAGACCCTCGATGTCCATGCCGCCACGGGAGGCGAAATGGATGATGCGTTGGTCGCGCTGGAACGGGCAGCCAGGCTCGACACACCTGGTGTCGGCCTCATCCTCACTCTTGACGAGGGTCGACCCCACCGGGCACGGACACGTCTCGGGGAACCGCCAGGGTTTCGATTTCTTCGGCCTCTTGGCGAGCACCGGACCCACCACCTCGGGGATGACGTCGCCGGCCTTTCTCACCACCACCGTGTCACCCGGACGCACGTCCTTGAGGGCCACCTGGTCGCGGTTGTGCAGGGTGGCCATGGCGACGGTCGAGCCCCCCACGAAGACGGGTTCGAGCACAGCGAAGGGCGTCACCCGACCGGTTCGACCCACCGACACCTGGATGTCGCGCAGCAACGTGGTGCGCTCCTCCGGGGGGAACTTGAACGCGATGGCCCACCTCGGTGCACGCGAGGTGAAACCGAGTTGCTCGCGCTGGGCGAGGTCGTCCACCTTCACGACGACGCCGTCGATCTCGTAGGGAAGCGAGTCGCGCGCCTGCTGACGGGCCGAGCAATACGCCGCCACCTCCTCGAGGGATGTGACGACGGCGATCTCGGGGTTCACGGGGAAGCCGAGTGCGCCGAGCCACTCGAGGGTCTCGTGGTGCGAGGCGAACTCCGGGCCGCCCACCACCTCGCCCAATTGGTACGCCCACAGCGACAACTCGCGCTCGGCGGTGATCGCGGCATCCTTCTGGCGCAGGCTCCCCGCTCCGGCGTTGCGCGGATTGACGGGCACCGCCAACGGTGCGCGACCCGCAGCCTGACGCTCCCGGTTCTCCTCCTCGCGCCGTCGCTTGAACCTGGCGAAAGCGTCGATCGGCATGTAAACCTCGCCGCGCACCTCGAGAACGGCGGGAACCTTCATTCCCTTGGGCGCAACGAGGGTGCTCGGAACCGAGGCGATGGTGGCGACGTTCGCCGTCACGTCCTCGCCCGTGCGGCCGTCGCCGCGGGTGGCGGCCTGCACGAGGACACCGTTCTCGTAGCGGATGCTCACCGCCAGACCGTCGATCTTGGGTTCGCAGGTGAATGCCACCTCGACGCCCTCGCCGAGTCCCTTCGTGACGCGCTCGCCCCAGGCGGAGAGCTCGGCGGCATCCATGGCGTTGTCGAGACTCATCATCGGCACGCGGTGTTCGACCGGCGCGAACGTGGTGGACCTCGCCGACCCCACCGCCTCGGTGGGGCTCCCGTCCTCGGCCAGCTCGGGGTGGGCTGTCTCGAGCTCGCGCAGCTCGCGCACCAGTTCGTCGTATTCGGCGTCGCTGACCTCGGGGTCGTCCCCGCCGTAATAGAGATCGTTGTGACGATGGATCTCGGCCCGCAGGTGCTCGGCGCGCTTCTTCGGGGAGGGTGTGCGCGCCATCGCCGCCAACCTACCCATGCGGCGCGTCGGGCATCCCGATTTCCCGCCTGGCGGCACCGCGCAGGAACAATGTCGTTCCCTCGTCCTCATGGCAACCTTGTCCCATGGCTCGCCTCCCCTCGTCCCACCGTCGCGGCGACGTCGTGCGCTGGGCGGCCTTCGTCGTCTGGCTGGTGCTTGCCGTCACCGCGCCCTGGTCGGAGGCCGTCGCCGACGCCTCCGACCCTGTGTGGTGGACGGCGACGGTGTGGGGGTGGGCCGGGGTGGGTGCTCGTTGTGCAGGTGATGCTCGTGCCGTCCCCGATCTCACTGACCGCGACCCACATGCTCGCTCCCCTGGCCGTGCTGGCTGCCGTCGTCTCCGGCGACCCGATCTCGATGATCGCGTCGGCGATGTTCCTCGTGGCGGTGTTCTCCGCGGACTTCGCCGACCGCATGGTGCAGGGCAGTGCCTACGGACGCGAGACCCGGTTCTGCCTGCGTACGCCCGTGCCCCACATGGTGCCGGCCGTCGTCGCCTGGACACTCCTCGTCGGGGGACTCATCGGGGGTTCGCTGCTCGTCGCTGCCGGCAACCTCGTCCTGGGCGTGCCCCTCGCCGTTGCCGGGGCCGTTCTCGCGGCGCGCACACCGAAGCGACTGCACGGTCTGGCACGCCGATGGCTGGTCGTCGTGCCCGCCGGTCTCGTCGTGCACGACCATCTCGTCCTGGCCGAGACCGTCATGGCGCGCCGACAGTCGATCTCGTCGCTCGCCGAGTCCCGCGCTACGGGCGAGGAAGCCGACCTCACCGGCGGCGTCCTCGGACGCCGCCTCGTCGTGGCGCTCGCCGATTCGGAGAAGGTGATCCTCTCCGACATCACGGCGCGCACGCTCGGCACCGTCGGAGCCCTGCACGTCCAGGCCTTCGCGGTCGCACAGCGACGCGTCGGCGCGGCCCTCGCCGCGCTGCGCGGCGGGTGATCGGCGCTCAGTCGACGGCGATTCCTCCGCCGAGCACGGCGCGGTCCGTCCCGTCGTAGAAGACGACCGTCTGTCCCGGCGCGACCCGGCGCTGCGGGGTATGCCACTGCACGACGACCGAGTCGCCTTCCGCGCGCACTCGGGCCGAGGCCCGGGCACCGTGGGCACTGGACTGGACGAGCACGTCGCCGGCCATCACACGCTCCGCGTCACCCGGATGGGGCCAGACCATCGCGGTGAGACGGGTCTCGGTGCACTGCAGTCGATCCGGAGACCCGATGGTGACGCGACGCGCGGGCACGTCCACGTCGACCACATAGTGCTTGTCGCCGCCGCCG
>JAULXU010000193.1:0-1670 GCA_032118285.1 Ilumatobacteraceae bacterium | reverse complement strand
TCGCTCCTCGATCTCGAAGCACTCTGGTGCGGCGATGTCCTCGAGGTTGATCCCGCCGAACGTCGGCGCGAGACGCTGGACGAAATCGACGACCTCGTCACAGGTGCGGGCGTTGATGCAGATGGGAAACCCGTCCACTCCCCCGAACTCCTTGAAGAGCAGGGCCTTGCCCTCCATGACGGGCATGGCTGCCTCCGGTCCGATGTCCCCGAGTCCGAGCACCGCGGTGCCGTTCGACACGATCGCCACGGTGTTCTTGCGGATGGTGAAGTCGTGCGAGAGAGTCGGGTTCTTCTCGATGGCGGTGCACACGCGCGCCACGCCCGGGGTGTAGGCCATGGAGAGGTCGTCGCGGTCGTTGACCGGCGCGGACGTGAGCATGTGGATCTTTCCGGCCTCGTGCATGCGGAAGGTGCGGTCCCACCAGTCGAGGAGGGTCACGCTCTTGAGGCCCTTGACGGCCTCGACCACCTTGAGTTGGTGCTCCTCGTCGCGGCAATGAACCACCAGACTGCGCCGCAGAACCGAACCACGGACATCGAAGCCGTCGAGGGCGCCGATGTTGCCGCCCGCTGAGCCGATCGCCGTGCACAGGGCCCCGAGAGCTCCCGGAACATTGTCGAGTTGACAGTCGAGGGCGATGGAATACGCGGCGTTCGGGAGATTGGCCATAAGGGTTCCGAGGCTACGCACAGTTGAGGGTGCTGTCACCCTCGATTACCTCCGTTACACGGGTGTTCGGAGCGTTCCCGGGCGGAGCGCGCACGGGTCAGGGTTCGAGAACCACCCAGCCACGGGACTGCAACTCGGCGGCCAGGGCCTCGCTCGGGACGGCGTCGAGCGACGGGGCGCGCACGGGGGCCTTGGGACGACGCGGTGCGACCCGGGCAACAGGGGCCACAGGCGCCTCGGGGGCGGGCCCGGAGGGTGATTCGGACTCGGCCTCCGCGAGGAGGCGGGCGATATAGAGGTCGGCTTCGTCCCGGGTGAACTTGCCGGCAGCTTGACGCTGGCTCAGTTGGAGCGGGCCGCGGGCATCCCGAAAGTCACTGTGACCCGCCGCCACGACGAGGTCGAGGAGTTCCTTCATCTGCTTGGCCGTCGCAGGAGGACCGGAGGCTTGACCGAATGCCATGTTTTCACCGTATCTGCGGGGTCTGCCGAGGTCCGGGACCCCGGTGCCCAGTGGGCTACCTACCAGACGGTAGGGTCCGGGCATGAGCATCGACGCGACACCCGAAGCCGAACCCGTTCTCTCCCTCAACACCGTGCGGGAATGCATCCCGGATGAGTGTTACGAGCGGCCCACGGGACGGGCCGTGCGTGCTCTTGTCCGGGGGGTCCTCGTCTACGGGGTCACGATCACCGCACTCGCCCTGGTCGACTCGTGGTGGGCCGTGGCACTCCTGTGGTTGGCCTCCGGACTTGCTGTCTCGGGCCTGTTCGTCCTCGGACACGACGCCTCGCACGGGGCCCTGCTGCGCTCGCCGCGAGCCAACCGCGTCGTCGCGCGCTGGTGCATGCTGCCCAGTCTCCACGTGGAGTCCGCATGGGACCTCGGACACAATCGCATCCACCACGGCTACACCACGCGACAGGGCTTCGACTTCGTCTGGCATCCAGCCACGCCGGAGGAGTACCGGGCGATGGGTCGTCGCGAGCGGTTGCGC
>JAULXU010000192.1:0-4395 GCA_032118285.1 Ilumatobacteraceae bacterium | reverse complement strand
CTGTCGATTTCGCGGGCCCTCGGGGAATCGGCGCCGCTCCTCATGCTCGGGGCGCTCACCTTCATCACCTTCAACCCCGACGGATTCGACAGCCCCTACACGGTGCTGCCCATCCAGATCTTCGCCTACGTGAGCAACGCCAAGCAGGAGTTCAAGCCCCTCGCCGCGGCCGCGATCGTGGTGCTCCTCGTCGTCCTGCTCGCCCTGAACGCGACGGCGATTATCCTCCGCAACAAGTTCCAGAAGAGATGGTGACACGTGACCATGACGACCAACCCCGAATCCCCGACCATGGTCACCGTGCCGCCCCGCGAGGGTGACGGGGACGGTCGCGCGCCCGAGGGCGACGCCGTGCTCCGGGTCAGCGATCTGTCGGTGCACTACGGGTCCTTCCGGGCCGTGCGCAACGTGGACATGTACATCAAGCGCGGGGAGATCACCGCGTTCATCGGTCCGTCGGGCTGCGGCAAGTCGACCGTGCTGCGGTGCTTCAACCGCATGAACGACCTCATCCCCGGGGCGCGGGTGGAGGGATCCATCACGTACCACGGCATCGACCTCTACGGCGACGAGGCCGACGCCGGCGAGGTGCGCCGTCGCATCGGCATGGTGTTCCAGAAGCCGAACCCCTTCCCGAAGAGCATCTACGAGAACGTCGCCTACGGCCCGCGGGTGAACGGCACGAAGCGCAAGTCCGAGCTCGACGACATCGTGGAGAAGTCCCTGCGCGGAGCCGCGTTGTGGGACGAGGTGAAGGACCGTCTCGGGAACTCGGCAATGGGGCTCTCGGGCGGTCAGCAGCAGCGTCTCTGCATCGCCCGGTCGATCGCCATCGATCCCGAGGTGCTCCTCATGGACGAGCCCTGCTCGGCCCTCGACCCCATCGCCACGGCCCGCATCGAGGACCTCATGCAGGAGATCAAGAAGCAGTACACGATCATCATCGTGACCCACAACATGCAGCAGGCCGCCCGAGTGTCCGACTCGACCGCCTTCTTCACCACCGAGATGAACAACGAGAGCGACCGCCGCACGGGTGTGCTCGTCGAGTTCGACACGACCCAGAAGATCTTCTCGGTCCCGAGCGACGAGCGCACCGAGGCCTACATCACTGGAAGGTTCGGCTGATGGGCGAACTGCGCAAGGGGTTCCACCACCAGCAGGACGAGATCCGCACGGAGATCACCCAACTCTTCGCCGCCGTCATCGAGGCCATACCCCGGGCGACGGCGATCCTGCTCAACGCCGACCTCGAGGGAGCCGACGAGCTCATCAAGCACGACGATTACATCGATGCCAAGTCCATCGACCTGGAGGAGCGCTGCTACCAGCTCATCGCCCTCCAGGCACCGGTGGCCGGAGACCTGCGCCAGATCGTGGCGATCGTCAAGATGATCGGGGAGATCGAGCGCAGCGCGGACCTCACGGTGAACATCTGCAAGGCCGCCCGCCGGGTGTACGGACACGACCTCGACCCGCGCCTACGGGGCCTCATCCAGCGCATGAGCGAACAGGCCCAGCAGCTCTTCATCGCCGCCCTCGACGCCTTCGAACGCAACGACGCCGCGAAGGCCGCCGCCATCGACGACATGGACTCGTTCCTCGACGGTCTGCAGCGCGAGTTCATCGGCACCATCTTCGACGCGCACGACGAGAAGACCATCGACCTGCAGGTGGCCATCCAGCTGGCGGTCGTGGCCCGCTTCTACGAGCGCATCGGGGATCATGCGGTGAACGTCGGCGAGAAGGTTCGCTACACCGTGACCGGCTGGCTGCCCGAGCACAAGGGGGCGGAACGCTTCCGGGACTCCCGCGACGACACCGACGCCATTCCCTTCCCCGAACCCCCGGCCGAGTAGCGGGCCCCGCCCCATGACGGGATTCCTCCTCGGGCTCTTCATCGGGGCTGTCGTGGTTCTCGTCGCCGTCGACGCCGGCGGTTTGCTGTGGCGCCGCCGCCGGAGCGACCGGGAGGGGTCGTCCGGGTCCGCGCCGGCACCCGCATCGCGCGTATCGGACCGTTTCCAGGCGGCGTTCGACGAGCTGCCTCTCGGCGTGGTGCTGGTCGGGGGCGACGGTCGCGAGCTCTATCGCAACCCCGCCGTCGCATCCCTCCCCGGATCGAGGCACGGCGAGGTTCTCCTGGACGAGACGGTCATCTCCATCGCCAGGGCGGCGAGGACGCGGGGCGTGCTCGCCGAGGAGCTCTCTCTCGCGGGCCCTCCCCGACGGTGCTTCATCGTCGCCGCGCATCCGCTTCCGTCGGGCGACATCACCGTCACGGTGGAGGACGTCACCGAGAGTCGCCGGCTCGACGAGGTGCGCACCGACTTCGTCGCGAACGTGAGCCACGAGCTCAAGACGCCCGTCGGCGCCATCTCCGTCCTGGCCGAGACGCTCGAAGGGGAGACGGCGGACGAGAACCTGCGCCGGCTCGCCCGGCGGATGGTGCTCGAAGCCGAGCGAATGTCGCGGACCATCGACGACCTGCTCGAGTTGTCGCGCATCGAGATGGGCGGCAACATCGCATCCCAGCCCGTGGACGCCGTCGAGGCGGCGACCGAGGCCATCGAGCGCGTGCAACACCTCGCCGCCCGCTCCGGAATCGAGGTGTCCCTCGTGTCGGGAAGTGCTCCCGCCGTCGTGCAGGGAGACCGGGGCCGCATCGTGTCGGCGGTGGTGAACCTCGTGGAGAACGCCGTGAAGTACAGCGAGTCCGGATCGCGGGTCTCGGTGCGCGTGGTGAACGACCTCGACGGCGTGGTCTTCGAGGTGGAGGACACGGGAATCGGCATCCCGCCCGACGCCGTGGACCGCATCTTCGAGCGCTTCTACCGGGTGGACCGCGCCCGCAGTCGTGACACGGGCGGAACGGGGCTCGGACTGTCGATCGTGCGCAACATCGCCTCCTCCCACGGGGGCGACGTCAGGGTCGAATCGCGCGAGGGCGAGGGATCGACCTTCCGACTGCGCATCCCCCGCACCGTGCCCGGGACCCGCAGATGACGCGGGGAGGAACCATGCCGACGGTTCTCGTCGTGGAGGACGAGGAGTCCTTCGTCGAGGCCCTCAAGGTGGGTCTCGCCCGGGAGGGCTTCCGCGTCGAGGTGGCTCGTGACGGCGTGGAGGCACTCGAGATGTTCGACAGGGTCGCCCCGGACGTGGTGCTCCTCGACGTGATGCTTCCCCGCATGTCGGGAATCGACGTGTGCCGTCGCCTGCGCAAGCGCACGCTGACCCCGATCATCATGGTGACAGCTAAGGGCGCCGAGATCGACACGGTTGTCGGCCTCGAGGTGGGTGCCGACGACTACATCACCAAGCCCTATCGACTGCGCGAATTGACCGCCCGCATCCGCGCCGTGTTGAGGCGCGTGCCGGGTGCGCGGGGAGGGGAACTCACGGGGGCCGCATTGAACGTGGGGGACGTCGCGCTCGATCCCGAGAGCCACGAGGTGACGGTGCGGGGAGAGCCCCAGCGCCTGCCCCTCAAGGAATTCGAGATCCTGCATCTGCTGCTGGCCAACGCCGGTCGCGTGCTGACCCGCGACACGCTCATCGACCGCGTGTGGGGAAGCGACTACGTGGGGGACACCAAGACACTCGATGTCCACATCAAGCGCATCCGTGCACGCATCGAGGAAGACCCGGCCAAGCCCCGGCGAATCGTCACCATCCGCGGACTCGGGTACAAGTACGACGCGCGCGCGTCGGAATAGCATCTCCCGGTGGACCGCCGGAGCGAGCAGAGCGCGAGCCGGTCGACCGGTCTGCCCCCGCCGACACCTTTCGCCCGACTCACCCGGGTCCATGCGCTGATGGTGGGCGGGGAGGCGGCGATGGCCGTCGCCCTGGCCGATTCACTCTTCCTGTCGATCAGCCCCGATGCCGCCCGCACCCGGGTCGTCCTTTTTCTTCTCGTGTCGATGGCCCCCTTCGCGGTGGTGGCGCCCCTCATCGGACCCTTCATCGACCGGATGCGCGGTGGACAGAGGATGGTGGTCGTGCTCGTGGGCATCCTTCGGGCCGCGGTGCTCGTATGCATGGCCTTCAGTCTCGATTCGCTCACGCTGTTCCCGCTCGCTTTCGCGGCGCTGATCCTCTCCAAGACATACGCCATCGCCAAGTCGGCACTCGTTCCCGTCACGGTCCCCGACGATGAGGCGCTCGTGGGCGCGAACGGCCGCCTCGGGCAGGTGGCCGGGTTGACCGGGTTCGCCGTCGCCGTGCCGGCCGCCCTCCTGCAACTGGTCGCCACCTCGGCGGCGCTCGTGCTCGGTGCTGTGCTGTTCCTGGCGGCGTCGGCCAACGCCCGTCGCCTGCCGCGGTCCGTCATCGCGTCGGGGCCGGCGGACAGCCGTGAGAACGAGGAGCTCCACTCGGCCCGGGTGGTGC
>JAULXU010000191.1:0-14107 GCA_032118285.1 Ilumatobacteraceae bacterium | reverse complement strand
CGATGTCCATGACCGCGAGTGCGACGTGGATGCCGGCCGTCGTTCCCGCCATGCGGGACACGAACTCCGCCCGTGCCCGCTGACCGGGCGACACCGTGGCCCTCGTCGTCACGTCGTCCCCGCCCCCGAGATCCTCGGCGAGAGCGCGGGCGACCAGGTCCGCGACGGCGTCGGGGTCGAGGCCGTTCGCCACGAGCGCCGTGCCCACCGCCCGGGACAGCGGATGGAGGGCGATCACGTGGGGACCTCGACGGCGGTCGCCGTGCCGCGACCGGACTCGACGCGTGAGCAGAGGTGAACGAGCCACTCATCGCGCTCCCCGGCCTCGTCGGTGCGGCGGTGGCAGCCCCGGCTCTCCGTGCGCGCGATTGCCGCGTCGACCACGGCGACGGCGATCGTGAGCATGTTCGTGGCCTCGAAGGACATGCGCGTCGGCACGACGTCGACCGAGACGTTCGCCGCGAGCGTGGCGAGGATGCCCCGGGCAGCGTCCAGGCCCTCCGGGGTGCGCAGCACGCCGACGTGGCGCGACATGGCAGAACGCAACGCCCGGCGGTGGTACGAATCGAGGAGTCCTGCGCCGTCTTCCTCGTCGATCGGCTCGACCTTGTCGGGCAGTTTCCACGAGAGGTCGTGACCCAGTCGCGTGCCGGCGACGACGCCCTCGGTGAGGCTGTTTGACGCGAGGCGGTTCGCCCCGTGGACACCCGTGCAGGCGGCCTCGCCCACGACGTAGAAGCCGGGCAGCTCCGTGCGCCCGTCGAGGTCGGCGCGCACGCCGCCGCACGCGTAGTGCGCCGCGGGTGCCACGGGGATGAGTTCCTTGGCCGGGTCGACCCCGGCCGCGAGACATGACGCGGTGATCGAGGGGAAGCGCTCGGCGAACCCGTCGATGCGCCGCGCGTCGAGATAGACGTGGTCGTGCACGCCGGCGGGAGCCTCGGCCATGCGGGCGCTGATGGCGGCGGCCACCACGTCGCGCGGGGCGAGGTCGCCCTGGGGATGCGCGCCCTCCATGACCCGGCGCCCGGCGGCGTCGACGAGCACCGCACCCTCTCCGCGCACCGCCTCGCTGACCAATGCCTGCTGACCGGCCGCCCCCGTGCCCCGCCACAGCACCGTGGGATGGAACTGGATGAATTCGAGGTCGCACGCGGGCACACCGGCGCGCATGGCGAGGGCGATGCCGTCCCCCGTCACGGCCGGAGGATTCGACGTCGAGGCGTACACCTGGCCGTATCCCCCGGTGGCCACGACCACGGCACGGGCCCGGATGAGACCCGTGCTCTCGACGCCACCCGATTCGTCGAGCATCGCCACCCGCACGCCCGCCACGGCGCGACGACCCTCCGCGTCGGTGCCGAGCACCAGGTCGAGACCGAACGCGTGCTCGACCACCTGCACTCCCGCGAGTCGCACCGATTCATCGAGGGTGCGCTGCACCTCGGCGCCGGACTGGTCACCCCCGGCGTGCACGATGCGCCGATGGGAGTGACCGCCCTCGCGGGTGAGGGCCACGCCCTCGTGGGCACCCGGATCGAACGACGCGCCCAGTCGCATGAGGTAGCGGATCGCGACCGGTGCCTCGGCCACGAGGGCCCGCACCGCGGCCTCGTCGCACAGGCCCGCCCCGGCGGCGAGGGTGTCGGCCACGTGGTTCTCGAGCGAGTCGGAGGGATCGAGCACCGCGGCGAGTCCGCCTTGGGCCCAACTGGTCGAGCCGGCATCGAGGGTGTCCTTCGTGATGAGCACCACCTCGCGCACCGGACGCAGCGCGAGTGCGGCGGACAGACCGGCGGCACCCGAGCCGATGACGACGACGTCGGTCTCGGTGGTCCAGATGGGTTCGGGGGCCGAGAGCCGGCGGGGAACGCCGTTACTCGCCGACACGGGAGGGGGTTCCGATCGCGATCATGCGCTCGACGGACCGCCGCGCCCTGTCGGCGATGTCGCGCTCGACCTCGACGACGTCGCGCCCCTCCACGAGCGCTCGCTCGAGCTTCTCGGGCGTGATCATCTTCATGTACTTGCACACCGCCGCGCGGTTGACGGGCTGGAACTCGGTCGTGACGTTCACCTTGCGCAGCTGGTGGATCATCCCGGTCTCCGTGGCCACGAGCACCTTGCGGGCCTTCGTCGCCCGGGCCGCGTCGATCATCCCGCCGGTGGAGAGGATCCTGGTGCGCTCCGGGGGCACGACGCCCTCGCCCGCCAGGTACATGGCACTCGTGGCGCATCCGCACTCCGGGTGGATGAAGAGCTCGGCGTCGGGCTCGGTGGCGACCATGGCCCGCAGTTCGGAGCCGTTGATGCCGGCGTGCACGTGGCACTCCCCCATCCAGATGTGCATGTTGGTGCGGCCCGTCTCGCGCTGCACATGGGCGCCGAGGAACTGGTCGGGGCAGAAGAGGATCTCGGTGTCCTCGGGAATCGAACGCACCACGTCGACGGCGTTCGAGCTGGTGCAGCACACGTCCGTCTCGGCCTTCACTTCCGCGGTGGTGTTCACGTAGCTCACCACGACCGCACCGGGGTGACGGGACTTCCACTCGCGGAGCTGCTCGGCGTTGATCGCCTCTGCGAGCGAGCACCCGGCCCTCTCGTCGGGGATGATGACGGTCTTGTCGGGGGAGAGAATCTTGGCCGTCTCGGCCATGAAGTGGACGCCGCAGAAGACGATGGTCGACTGGGGCACGGTGGCCGCGATGCGCGACAGTGCGAGGGAGTCGCCCACGTGGTGGGCCACGTCCTGGATCTCGGGCACCTGGTAGTTGTGCGCCAGGATGACGGCGTCCTTCTCGTCGGCCAGTGCGCGCACACGCGCCGCCCAGGCGGCATCGGCGACGAAACTCACGCCGACAGGCTAGGCCCCCTCCGGTCGCGTCGTGCGCTCGTGAAACGATGCACAGTCTGTGTCACACCGACGACGTGACGGGCGGGTCGAACCAGAAGGAGCGGATGGCGTCGGCGAGCGACCCCGTGGCCGCGCCCGGATCGGAGACCGTCTCGTCGGGGGTGTCGGCGAAGCGGAGGACCGATCCGCATCCGTTGTCGGCGACGAGCACGACGAGCCTCACGCGGCGACGGTGCTCGTGCATGCTCGGAGCACCCTCGATGGTGCCGTCGGGCGAGAGCGGAGCGGCCCAGCCGCTCGTCACGATGGCGGCTGCGTCGAACATGCGGGCCAGCGAACTCGACGGTGCGCCGAGCAGTTCGTACACGTCGGGGTGCTGGGCCAGGAAGCACAGGTTCGGCTCGTCGAGCGCACGACCGGCGGTGTTGACCCCGTAGAGCCGGGCACCCGGGAGCTCGAAGGAGTCGATCATCGTGTGGAGTCTCCGTTCCACCTCCTCGGCCGCGGCGAGGGGCTCGGGGAGCAGACGGGGGGTGTCACGGGCATCGGGATCCATGGCGGGCATGTGTGATGACCCGCTCGGAGGCGGGCAGGAGACGCCGCGGGCACCACCGATACGCTCGGGGCCATGTCCTCTCCGATGACGCTCCCCCAGAAGGTGTGGGACCAACACGTCGTCCACAGCGCGCCGGGTGAAGCCGACCTGCTCTACATCGACCTGCACCTGGTGCACGAGGTGACGAGCCCGCAGGCCTTCGACGGACTGCGTTTGAACGGTCGCACCGTGCGTCGCCCCGATCTCACCGTGGCCACCGAGGACCACAACGTCCCCACCGCCGACATCGACCGCCCGATCGCCGACCCCGTGTCGGCGCGCCAGGTGCAGGTGCTGCGCGACAACGCCCGCGAGTTCGGTTTCCCGTTGTTCCCCATGGGCGACCCCGGACAGGGCATCGTCCACGTCATCGGACCCGAGCAGGGACGCACGCTTCCCGGCATGACGATCGTGTGCGGCGACAGCCACACCGCCACCCACGGGGCGTTCGGCGCACTCGCCTTCGGCATCGGCACGAGCGAGGTCGAGCACGTGCTGGCCACCCAGACCCTGCCCCAGTCGCGCCCGAAGTGGATGTCCATCACCGTGGACGGCGAGACACCGGCAGGGGTGACCGCCAAGGACATCATTCTCGCCATCATCGGCAAGATCGGCACGGGCGGCGGCATCGGTCACGTCATCGAGTACCGCGGATCGGCCATCCGCGCCCTCTCCATGGAGGGGCGCATGACCGTGTGCAACATGAGCATCGAGGCCGGTGCGCGCGCGGGACTCATCGCTCCCGACGAGACCACATTCGCCTATCTGAAGGGCCGCGCCCATGCGCCGTCCGGGGCCGACTGGGACCGGGCCGTCGAACACTGGCGGACCCTGCGCAGCGACGAAGGTGCGGCGTGGGACACCGAGGTGTTCATCGATGCCTCCACGCTCTCGCCCCACGTGAGCTGGGGCACCAATCCGGCCCAGGTGCTGCCCATCGACGGCGCCATCCCCTCCCCCGCCGAGGCCGCGGACCCCACCGCCGCCGACGCGGTACGTCGCGCACTCGATTACATGGGACTCGAACCGGGCGTCCGCATCCGCGACATCGCGGTGGACACCGTGTTCATCGGGTCCTGCACGAACGGTCGCATCGAGGACATCCGCGCCGCGGCCGAGGTGCTGCGCGGGCGCAAGGTGTCGGTGAAGCGCGCCATGGTGGTGCCGGGCAGCCACGCGGTGCGCGCCCAGGCCGTGGCCGAGGGTCTCGACAAGGTGCTCATCGAGGCGGGTGTCGACTTCCGCGAGCCGGGCTGCTCGATGTGCCTGGCCATGAACCCCGACAAACTCGCGCCCGGCGAGCGCGCGGCCAGCACCAGCAACCGCAACTTCGAGGGACGCCAGGGCCGCGGAGGGCGCACGCACCTCGTGTCCCCGGCGGTCGCCGCCGCCACCGCGGTGGCCGGACGCTTCGCCACACCGGAGGACCTGTCGTGAAGTCGGTGCGCATCATCACCGGCCGGGGCGTGCCTCTCACGCGGAGCGACGTCGACACCGACCAGATCATCCCGGCCGAATGGCTCAAGCGCGTCGAGCGCACCGGATTCGAGGCGGGCCTGTTCTCCACGTGGCGCGACGACCGTGATTTCGTCCTCAACGACGAGCGGTACGCCGGGGCGAGCATCCTCGTGGCGGGTGCCAGTTTCGGCGTGGGGTCCTCGCGCGAGCACGCGGTGTGGGCCATCCAGCAGTACGGCTTCGACGCCGTCATCGCGCCGAGCTTCAGCGACATCTTCCGCAACAACTGCACGAAGAACGGACTGGTTCCCGTCGTCCTCTCGCAGGCCATCGTCGAGCGGCTGTGGCAATTGCTCGACGAGCAGCCGGGAACGGAGATCGTCGTCGACATGGAGCGACTCGTGGTCGAGGTGCCGGCCGTCGGCATCGTCGAACCGTTCCCCATGGATCCCCCGACCCAGCACCGTTTCCTCCACGGTCTGGACGACATCAGCCTCACCCTGTCGCACGCCGGCGCGATCGATTCCTTCGAGGCGCGCCGGCCGAGCTGGCTCACCCGCAGCTGAGCGGCATCACAACAGGCTGCGAAGACCCGTCGCTCGGCGCACCGGTCGACCGAGCGCTGTCGCCACCGCCTCCCGCGTGGCCACCACAGTGAGCCTCTTCTTGGGGCGCGAGATGCCCGTGTAGAAGAGCTCGCGCGTGAGGATGCGCGAGTCGCCGCGCGGCAGGACCACGATCGCATGGTCGTACTCGCTGCCCTGGCTCTTGTGGACGGTGAGGGCGTGCACCGTCTCGAGACCCGACAGCCGAACCACCGGGATGACACGGGGTCCGTCGGGCCCGGGGAACGCGACGACGCGACGGTCGCCGTCGATGCACACGATGCCCACGTCACCGTTCGCCAGTCCCAGCACGTCGTCGTTGCGCGTGACCATGACCGGACGACCCGGGTAGAACTCCCCGCTCTTCTCGCCGACGAGACCGGCGCGCACGACGCGATTGACGCCCTCGACGCCGAGGAGTCCGCGGCGATGGGCGCAGAGGAACTGGGCCTCCCCGTGGACCGCGAGCGCCCCGGCGAAGTCCCCGCCCGCGGCGGCACCGGCCGCACGGTTGGCGATGGCGATCATCTCGGTGGTCACCGCGTCCAGCCGGGAGACGCTCTCCACGGGTTCGATCCACTCGAAGTCGGGGCCGGAATCCTCGAGCAGGGCGAGCACATCCTCGACCGGGCCACCCGTTCCCAGCCCCCGCACCGCGGTGACGAGACGATTGATGCGCGAATCCTCCTTGAACCGGTGCTGCGCGGTGAGGACGTCCGTACGTCGGGCGATGATCGGGGACGTCGCGCGAGCCGCCGCGATGTCGCCGAGCACCGTTCCGGCGTCCACGCTGGCGAGCTGGTCGGGGTCCCCCACGAGCCACAGTTCCGCGTCCTCGCGCATCGCCGCGAGGAGATGATGCATGAGCGACAACGACATCATGGACGCTTCGTCGACGATGACGATGTCCTCGTCAAGGGGTCGGCCCGGTCGCCGGGCGAAATGGGGCGTGCGTCGCGGCGAGTACCCGAGCAGTTTGTGCACCGTGCGAGGGGTGGTCGCGGCGAGGATCCGCTCCCTCAGTTCGTCCGTGAACGGCGGGAAGTCCCTGGGCGGCGTGACGAAGGCGTTCTCCAACGCCTCGCGCATGCGGCGGGCCGCCTTGCCCGTGGGCGCCACGAGGGCCACCGAGACGACGACATCCGGCGCGGCGGAGAACCGTCGCACGAGGTCGGCGGCGATCCGCGTGGTCTTGCCCATGCCGGGACCACCGAGGACGACCGAGAGATGTGACGCCCCATCCCGCAGGAGCGCAGCCGCCACGGCGCGTTCCTCCGCACGGGCACGGGCGATGTAGAGGCGATCGTCGTCGAGAACGAAGGGAACCCCCGGACGCGAATCGTCGGCCCCGGAAGCATCGACGAGGGCGGTGACGCCGACGAGTTGGGCACGCAGGGCGGCGCGGTCGACGTACGACGTGTCCCGCTCGGGGAGGAAGGAGTCGATGTCGGAGAGGTCGAGACAACTGTGTCCGTCCTCGCCCGCGCGCAGGGTGAGCACCATCGCCAGGCTGGCCAGCGGAGCGGCATCGGGGTCCGTACGTGCGATCTCGTGGAGGAGACGCACCGCGTCGACGAGGGCCGGGGCCACCGTGCGCGCCAACACGAGGTCGTCGAGGGAGGGGCTCTTCACTGCTCGCTCCTTCCGGACATGGCATCGGACAGTGCGGCCCACAGGTCGCGGGGAGCGTGCCACTGAAACACACCGTAGGGAACGCCGTTCTCGACGAACGCCGAATCGGCGGTCATGCCGCGGAGGAAGAAGTACGCCACTCCCCCGATGACGTCGTCGGAGTCGAGGTCCGGCGCCCGCCAGCGCAGGAACCGATGGAGCGCCACCCCGTAGATGAGGGCCTGGAGGGGATAGTGGTGCTCGACCATCGCCTGCGTCAGTTGGCTCGGTGCGTAGGCGGAGATGTGCGTGGCATCACCGACGTTGCCGAGCCTGTTGCTCTTGTAGTCGGTGATGAAGAGACGCGGTGCACCGTCCACGGGGACGCGCAGCACCGCGTCGATGGAACCGTTGATGAGACCGGCCAGAGGCACTCCGGCGAAGGCGGGGCCGACGAGTTCGCGGGCATAGTCGCACAGGGGATCGTCGTCGGAGAGTCGATCGACGAGCACCCGCCCGACGTCGGCGACCGACACGCCGGCGCTCAGGTGGGCGAGTCCCATCTCGAACGACAGTTCCGCCAACCGGTCGGCCGGTGCGATGTCGGCCAGTCGCACCCCACCCATGAAGCCACCGAGACCGGTGGTGAGGGCCTTCTCGAGGCCGTCGACGAGACGGTCGCGCCACGGACGGAGACGCGGACCGGTTGCATGACGGTCGACGCACCGTTCGATCTCGGCGCGCAACGAGGGCGCCGACGTGTCGATGTCCTCGAAGATGGAGTGGATGACGGTTCCCACATCGGCTCCGGCCGGAACGAGTGCGAGGGGCATGTCGGCCCCGATCGGTCGCTCGTCCCGATCGCCCTCGGTCCCGAGGTCGAAGAAGCCCGTCTCCTCGTCGAGCCCCGAGCCCGGGGCAGTGAATCCCCGGTCGCCCCGGCCCCCGCGACCGGCCTCGGCCACGATGCCGGTGAACGACGTGCGCCGATAGGTCCTCTCGACCCGCGCCCCGAACGTGGCCAGGTGCCGCGACACCGTCGTGGCGATTCGGTTCATGGCGACGGCGGCGCGCGACCCGGTGACGATACGCATGGTCGACGCGGGATTCTCGATCGCACCGGGAGTGACGAAGTCGGCGAATCTCGACTTCTTGTCGTCGACCGGGCGCAGGATCGAGAGATGGTGACGGGCGCGGGTCACCGCCACGTAGAAGCGACGGGCCTGCTCCTGCTCGTCGGCGAGACGGTCGGCGAAGAGTGCCTGGGGGTCGTCACCGCCGTCGGGATGGGCCCAGCCGACATCGAGGATGCGGTCCTTCCTCCCGGGCCGACCCACCACGATCGGATGCTTCCGCTTGTCGTCCGATCGGGGCTTCCACAGGTCGGCGACCACGACGAAAGGGAACTCGAGACCCTTGGCGCCATGGATCGTCATGATGACGACGGCGTCCGAGTCGCTCTCGACCCGACGCGCCACCAGTTCGGCGCGCGGATCGACTCCGTCGAAACCGACGAGCGTCTCGAGCACGTCATCGGGTTCCGTGCCACCGACCCCGGTGTCGAGCAGTTCCATGAGATGCCGGAAGTCGGTCATGCGACGTTCCGCCCGGTCGGAGGCGAGCATGGCCCCTCTCTCGGTCGCCACGCGCATCAGTTCACCGGCGAACGCCGGGACCCCGAAGCGGCGCAGCGAGCGGGCCAGTGCATGGATGGTCGCGGAGGCACCATCGAGTGCCTCGTCGGCCAGCACATCGGACCCGAGGAGCGAACCCCCGAGGAACATCGTCGCCGAGGCCCGGCGCACCCTGCCGACGTTCGACGGCTGAGCGCACGCCCGCAGGATCGCCCGCAGGTCGGCCGCCACCTCTCCGGCGATCACCGAACCCGTGCCGCCACTCACCGCCGGCACCTTCAGTCTCCGGAGCCTGTTCTCGATCATGCGGCCGTTGGCGTTCGAACCCACGAGCACGCACACCTCGGACGGATGCGGCGCCCTCACGTTCCCGTGACGGTCGGTGAAGGTGGCGGTACGAAGGATTTCCACCACACGTGCCGCGGCGATTGCGCACATGTCCGGAGCGTTCGTGACGCCCGGCATGTCGACGATCTCGAGCGGCACCGGACCCCCGACGAGTGCCGTGGCGGGATTCTTCTCCGCGTCGTCACCATCCGTGTCGTTGGCGCCGGCCGGGGAGGGTCGCGCCTGCACGCGTTGGTAGTCGATGGAGGGTCCGTAGGTCGTGCCCGCGAGCAGATGATTGAGGGCGTCGACCAGGTCGCGATCGGAACGCCAGTTCACCCCGAGGGTGACGAGCGAATCCGCGCGACGACCGGCCGAGTACGCGCCGATGTCGGCCCCGCGGAACCGATAGATGGATTGCTTGGGGTCGCCGACAACGATCATCGCCCCGACCCCCGAAGCGGCCACGATGCCCCGGAACACGTCCCACTGCGACGGATCCGTGTCCTGGGCCTCGTCGACGAGGACGAGGCGGTACCGCTCGCCGATGACCCGGCGGGCCTCGGCATGGACGGCACCCTCGTCGGTGACCGAAACGACCTGGGCGGCGCGGCGTACGAGGTCGTCGAAGGTCGGCGTGAGTTCCATCGCATTGCGCACCGCCTCGACCAGATTGGCCACCGCTTTCTTCGCCGCTTCCGCGCGGGTTCTGGCCTCGCCGTCGAGGTCGTCACTGATCCACAACTCGGCATCGGGCGCAGAAAGTGCGGTGCGCACGCTCGCCTCGAGCCGACCGGAGTCCCACACCCGTCCCTCCACGGCCTCAGCCACGACGAAGTCGTTGACCTTCTCGGCGACGATGCGCTTCTCGACATCGTCCTCACCGGCCGCACCCGGAAGTCCGGCCTGGGCGAGGATGCGGGAGCACACCGAGTGGATGGTGGAGATGGTGGCGGTGTCGAACTCGACGCTGGCGCGCCGCAATCTGGCGATGCGACCGGCCGTCTCGGCGGGATCGTCGTGGCGGAGCGACGCGACGAGTGCGTCGTCGTCCTTCTGGGGATCGCCGGTGAGGGCCACCGCCGTGTCGATGAGACGACGACGGACGCGGTCACGCAGCTCGGCAGCCGCGTTGCGGGTGAACGTCGTGACGAGGATCTGGCTGATGACCAGGTCGTCACGCAGGGCGATCTCGCGAGCCACGAGGGCGGCGATCGACCAGGTCTTGCCGGTGCCGGCACTGGCCTCGATGTAGAGGCCGTCCCTCAGATCGGTCGAGGTGATGTCGAAGGAGATGCTCATTTCAGGACGTACCCCGTGATTTTCTCGGTCGAGCCGGGAAGAGTCTTCTTGGTGCCCGAGTACGACGGCTTCAGTCGTCCCGACCAGCCACTGGCGCGTCCGAGATGCCGCCACACCGCGCGCCACGGTGATTCCGCCGAGCAGAGCATCTCGGCATCGGGGGTCTCTCCGTAGAAGAGGGCCTCACTGGACACCGAGTATTTCTCGGATCCGACGTACTCGTCGATGAGGTCACGCGTGACCTCGAGATGCCCGGGCATCGACGCGTCCTCGGTGGAGGCGATGTTCCATCCGGCCTTCTGGAACGGTGCGGCAGGAGCACGTCGTGCGGCCTCGATGGCGTCGAGGAGCACCTCGAGCCGGTCGGTCGCCTCCGCCTCGTCGATCGACTCGTCCAGATGCACGCGATAGATCGCGAAGGCACCCTTCGAATCCGTGGTGACGACGGCAGCGGTGTCGCTCGCCTCTCCGGCCGCACGACGGATGAGGAGCTCGAGTGAGGCATCCAGACGCGCCCGGTCCTTGTCGGAGTCCTTGTGGATGCAGGCGATGTACGCCCCGACCCCGTTCGACTCGGGGCGCACCATCGTCTGCTCCAGCCGGCGGCCGGAGGGCAGCGTCACGCCGAGACGGGCTTCCACGGGGGCCGTGCTGGCGAAACCATGGGTGACGAGCAGTTGCCGTGTCGCTGCAACGTCAGCGACCACCGTGGACAGAACGAGCCTGCCCACCTCGCCCACCGGCACCAATCCGCGCTGACGCACCGACCGTTCCCACGCCGCTCGATCGGGCTTCGCGGTGCCGTCCACGATCGCACCCCACTCGAGGATGAGGCGGCGAAGAACCGACTCCTCGGCGTCCATCGGGATGACGGCTTCGTCGGGAGTCTCCGCGAGAATGTCGTCCCACTTGTCCACTCCGATGGACCGGAAATAGAAATCGATCGGGTACGTGACCACCTTGACGAGGTCGTCCAGCGTGAACAGGGTGCGGGGCTCGACCCCTGCGAGCACGGGGATGCGGTCGAGGGACGACGAGGCACTCGCCCCGGCCACCTGCTCGGCTGCCTTCCGGGCCCCGAGGTCGTGGCTCCACGGACGGCCGTCGCCGGGCACGACGGGCGATGCATCGCCATCCCCGTCAGGGACGAAGTTTCTCTCCGAGAACGGATGCCGGGGATGGTCGTGGACGAAGGACCAGGTGTCCTCACCCTCCTCGTTCTTGCCACGCTCGCCCCCGGCGGCGACGCAAAAATCGACGAACTCGGCGAGGGACGTGGTGAAGGGCACCGGCTTGTTGTTCTGCGCGTTCCGACCGGTGCAGGTGACGATGAGCCGCTCCCCCGCGGCAAGCACCGCATCGAGGAACGTGCGCCGAGCCTCGATGCGCGGGTCGGCATCACCCACGAGCCGCTGACGACCCCGCAGATCGTCGCCTTCGGCGTCGGACACCGACACGGCGGCGTCGTCGTACCCGAGCACGCACACGACCCGGAAGGGAACCGACCGCAACGGCAGCATCGACGTCGCAGTGACGGCACCTGTGCGCAACGGTTGACGACCCGGGATAGCCGAGATGAGTTCCTCGAGAATGGGGGCGAAATCCTCGAACGGAACCTTCTCCGCCGCTGATTCGCCCGCCACCACCGTGGCCCGACGTAGACGGGCCAACTCCGAGGTCACCGACTCGAGGTCGGCGGACTCACCGCACAGCTCGACGAGGGTGCGTTCGACGAGGTCGCACCACGCGACGACGGTGGAGGGTTCGTGCGTGGCGTGCTCGGCCTCCATGACGACTCCGACGAGACGCACGAGTGCCGCCACCGCCGGAACGTCGGCTGTGTCGAGATCGACGAGAGCCGGAACGCCGTTCAACTCGTGTGCCGGCGAGGCATCGGGCACGAGCGCGCCGAGCAACGATTGACGCAGCGTGGACACCCAGGTGTGGGCATCCGCCAGATCGACCGCGAGTCCGTGGCGCCCGCGGTGGGCGTCGCTGAGCCCCCATCGCATCCCCGAGGCCTCGAGCAGGCGATCCCAGAACTCGAGCACATCGGCCCCCATGCCCGCACCGCGCAGCACCGACTCGTGGTCGAACAATCCGAGCAGATCCGAGCGCGACACCCGACCGGTGAGCACCTTCAGCAGATGCGACAGGACGAGGGCTGCCTCGCTCACCTCACGCAGTCCGCGGTCGGCGACGACGAGTGGGATGCGCACGGATCCCTCGACGGGCGCCGCACCGCGTGGGGTCGGGACGAGCACCGGCACGTCCCGGTCGAAGACGGCATCCAGATGCGGCGCGGCCGCGGCCATGTCGGCGCACAGGATGACCACCTCGTGGGGCTCAAGATCCCCGAGATCGGTGAAGGCATGGATCAGAGCATCGTGGAGAATCTCGACCTGGCGGGCGAGCGTGTGTCCGCGATGGATCGACACAGAACGGTCCCGGGGCAGGGCCGGCAGAGCCGCGGTGGGCTCACGGGAGGGCGTTGTGACGCGCTCCTTCACCCTCCCGAGCAAGCCGTCCGCTGCACCCGCATCGGCAGCACCGACGGCCGGCAACTCGGGGGCGATTCCGTGGGCTGCGAGGAGGATCTGCATGTCGCGCGATCCGCGCAACCACACGGACGCGAAATCGTCCGCGACGGCATCGTCGTCGACGAGTCGTGCGTCGATGGCCTCGTGTGCCCCGGAGAAGCGGCGGGCCTCGGCGTCCCAGACGCCGGCGAGCGCCGGTGACGGATGGATGAGATGCACGGTGACGGGAACATGGGCGGCGAGTGCGCCGAGCACACGCAGGTGATGAGCCGGAACGGACTGGAGACCCACCACGAGGAGCCGGTCGGGCAGTGCCGTCACGTCTCCCCGCTCGAGGCGCGCAACGGCCTCGCTCACCCGCACGGGCGGCGGGGGAACGGGGATCTCCTCGCGCACCTCGCGCCACAGGTCGTACTGCCAACGGTCCGACGCCGCGAGGTCGCGTGACACTCGCAGCCACTCGCCGTCACCCACCCGGTCACCGATCTCGGGCACGAGCACCGCATGCCCCGCCTCCCATTCCTCGATCATGCGGGGACGTCGCGCGTGGTACGCATCGAATCGGTCAGCCATGACACGCGCCGCGCGCAACGGTCTCTTGCCGTGTCGCGAGACGAGTGCCGAGTACGCCGACGAAGCCTGGAGACGACCCAGGATGACCATCGTCATGGCGTCGATGGACCAGGGGTCGTCCTCCCCGGTGCGACCACCCAGGAGGAGTCGGTCGAGCATGCCGAGGTACCCGACCTCGACCCGGGCAACGACACCGTCGCCACCACCGTCGGATGCTCCGAGTCGACCCGCGGCCTGCTGGAGCAACCAGGCCCTCACCCCGGCGTTCGGCACGATGACGTTGTCGGTCGCGAACAGATCGCGTCCGGCGGTGTCGGTGAGATGGTCGATGACTGCGTCGACGGTCTCGCCGAGCGAACCGGCGAGGATCACGCGCAGACCCGGGGTGCGCGCACCCGTTCCGCCGATCGTCGCGTCCGCACCCGCCATCTGCCACCGTCCTTTCCCCGACCGCCCCGAGCCCGGCTCCCGAATCGTCGACCGAATCAGCGACATTCCACCACAGAGGAGTGTCGAAGGATCCCGTGCCGGTTCCCCACCGGCGAAGTCCCAGCCTATCTCTTATTTAGGGACTTTCCAACCCTAATAGCCGGATTTGCCCAAAAGGC
>JAULXU010000190.1:0-11037 GCA_032118285.1 Ilumatobacteraceae bacterium | reverse complement strand
CGAGAAGTCCGCCCTCGAAGCAAAGGACAAGGACCAGCTCGTCGCCATCGCCGAAGCACTCGGCGTGAAGACGTCGGCTCGTTCCAGCAAGGCCGCCCTTGTCGATCTCATCCTCGAGAAGACCGGCCCCGAGGAATCTCCCGCTCCGGCGCCGGAGAAGTCCGAGCGTGACCGGGCCGACTCACGCGGCGACTCGCGTCCCGCCGGCAGGAGCAACGGCTCCGCTGGCAACGGTGCCGAGCCCACCACTTATCTCGGTCCCGACGGCGAACCACTCGCCGAGTGGGAGATCGAACTCGCCCAGCACGAGGGTCGCACCGATGAACTCACCCCGGCCGACAGGGGTGGTCGCGACCGCGGCCCGCGCCAGCAGGGAGACCGCCAGGATCGTCAGCAGGGAGATCGTCAGGATCGTCAGCAGGGCGACCGCCAGGGAGGCGATCGCAACCGCCAGCAACGAGACCAAGGTCAGCAGCGCGACTGGAACGACGCCAGCGGTTCGCGCAATCGCAACCGCCGTCGTCGCGGACGCGGCGGCCGCGACGACGGCCCCCAGGGCGACGATCGTTTCGATGCGGGCGAGTCCTCCGACGAGCCCATCAGCACCGAGCCCGTCGTCGTCGAGGGTTACGTCGATCTGCGCGACGAGGGCTACGGCTTCCTGCGCATCGGGGGCTTCATGCCCACCCACAACGACGCCTACATCCCCGTGAAGCTGGCCCGTCAGATCGGTCTGCGCAAAGGCGACCTCGTGACCGGCTTGTCGCGCCCCGCGGCGCGCAACGAGAAGAACCCCGCGCTGCTGGAGATCCACTCGGTCAACGGACAGTCGCCGGAGAAGGCCAAGCAGCGCCCGCGCTTCGAGGACCTCACCCCGCTGTTCCCCGACCACAAGCTCCGCATGGAGGACCCGGCCGACCCGACCAACATGACCGCGCGCATCATCGACCTCATCTCGCCCATCGGCAAGGGCCAGCGCGGCCTCATCGTCTCGCCCCCGAAGGCGGGCAAGACCACGATCATGAAGACCATCGCCTCGTGCATCGAGAAGAACAATCCCGAGGTCAAGCTCATCGTGCTGCTCATCGACGAGCGACCCGAGGAGGTCACCGACATGCGCCGCACGGTCAAGGGGGAGGTCATCGCCTCCACCTTCGACCGCCCGAGCGACGAGCACACGCTCATCGCGGAGATGACCATCGAGAAGGCCAAGCGCATGGTAGAGATTGGCGAAGACGTCGTCATCATTCTCGACGGCATCACCCGCCTGTCGCGCGCCTACAACCTCGCCGCCCCGGCGAGCGGTCGCATCATGTCGGGTGGCATCGACGCCGGTGCCCTGTACCCGCCGAAGAAGTTCTTCGGTGCGGCCCGCAACGTCGAGGAGGGCGGCTCGCTCACCATCCTCGCCACCGCGCTCGTCGAGACGAACAGTCGCATGGACGAGGCCATCTTCGAGGAGTTCAAGGGCACGGGCAACATGGAGCTGCGCCTCGACCGTCGCATCGCCGAGCGCCGCGTGTTCCCCGCCATCGACGTGGATGCCTCCAGCACCCGTCACGAGGAGCTCCTCTTCGAGCGCAAGCAGCTCCAACTGGTCTGGAAACTGCGCCGCGTCCTCAGCGGGCTCGCCCAGGACGGCAACCCCGCCCCGGGTCTCGAGATGCTCATGGACCGCCTCAAGACATTCCGGACCAACGACGATTTCCTCGCCGAGATCGCCAAGACGCCCGGGGCCTGACCGGCCCGTCCCCGATACACTCGTCGTTCCTCGCCAAGGAGATTCCACGCCATGAAGCCCGACACCCATCCCGAGTACGCAGTCGTCGCCGTCAAGTGCTCGTGCGGCAACACCTTCGAGACCCGCAGCGTCCGCCCCGGCTCGCTCAGCCTCGAACTCTGCAACGAGTGCCACCCCTTCTTCACCGGCAAGCAGAAGCTCGTCGACACCGGCGGCCGCGTCGAGCGCTTCAACAAGCGATACGGCGCGCGCAAGACCACCGCGAAGAAGGACTGATTGTCCGCCGACGCCGAGCGTCGGTCGCGGCTGCTGTCGCTCACACTGCGCACGCTCGTGCGCGACCACGTCGGGGACGTCGATGACCACGCCCCGACACCCGAGGTGTTCGCCCCGGGTGCACTGCTCGAATCCCACGGTGCGACGTGGGCACTCATCGACGGTGATCCCGTGCACTCCCTCGGAGCCGTCCTGGCACGTGCACTGCGCCGCGACCTGCCGCTCCACGTCATCGTCGAGAAGAACTCGGGCATCATCGCGCGAAGGGCGTCTCTCTTCGATCTCGGCGTGAGCGTCTGGCACGTCGATGACCGGCAGCTCCTTCCTGCGGTCCCCGAGCCCCACCTGCCGGAGCGCCGACCCGACCCCGCCCACCTGGCTCTCGCACCCGTCATCGAATCCGCCGGTGCCGACGTCGTCGTCGAGCACGGGGTGGTGGCGGGCGAGGTGCGGGGCCTCGAGATGTGCCGCGTCGTGGACGACCCCGTCTCGGGTGCGGCGCGCCTCGAGGTGGGGATGGGCGCCCACGACCGCGAGACCTTCGCCATGGTCCACGGCGACGAACCCGTCGATGCCGCCCTTCGTCGCGTCATCGGAGCCGTCGCCGATCATCGGCGCGAGGGCGCCGATCCGCATCCGTTCAACCGCTTCGGTGCCGAACGCCTCCTGCGGTGGACGGCGACGCAGGACCCCGGTCGCATCGGCTTCTCCGCGATCGCTCCGTCCGAACCGCCCGTGGAGCGCACAAACGTGAAGGACGCCGTGCCGTGCGTGGCCACCGGACGCACCGCAGACGGGGATCGCGGATGTGCCGTGTTCGTGCACGGAGTCGTGCTCGATGCCGTCCCGTTCGCCGTCGACGCCGCCGACCGTGCCGGTCTGTCCTCGGTGACTCTGGCGATGCGCCGCCGCGATGTCGTGGCCTCGCACGGGAGGATGGCCGAGCGGTCCCGCGTGCGCGTGCGGTTCGCCCTCCTCGACGACTGAGGTCGTCGTCCCCGACCCGACCATCCCGCGCCCGTAGCCTTGACCACATGCAGGATCGTCTCGTCTCCATCGAGCGGGACTACGCCGAACTCGAGGCCAGTCTCGGCTCTCCCGAGGTGCTCGGCGACCAGTCCCGTCTGCGGGAGGCCACGCGTCGTTACAAGCAGCTGACGCCGCTCGTGGAGTGCATCCGCGAGGTGCGCGAGGTGCGCGGTGATGCCGAGGCCGCCCGGGAACTGATGACCGAGACCGAGGGCGTCGAGCGCGAGGCCCTTCGCACCGAGGCCACCGTCGCCGAGACACGACTCGCCGAACTCGAGGAACGCCTCAAGGTGCTGCTGCTGCCCCCCGACCCGAACGACGGCCGCAACGTCATCATGGAGATCCGTGGCGCCGAGGGAGGGGAGGAGGCGAACCTCTTCGCCGGGGACCTCCTCGACATGTACCTGGCCTACGCCGGGCGTCGCGGGTGGCAGGTGGAGACCCTGCAGCTCGACCGCTCCGAGATGGGCGGGGTGAATCAGGCCACGATCCTCGTCAAGGGGGACGACGCCTGGGGTCGGTTGCGCTTCGAGGGCGGGCCCCATCGGGTGCAGCGGGTGCCCGCCACCGAGAGCCAGGGCCGGGTGCACACGTCGTCTGCCACCGTGGCGATCATGCCCGAGGCCGAGGAGGTCGACGTCGAGATCGTCGATGCCGACCTGGAGATCGACGTGTACCGCGCGTCGGGCGCGGGCGGCCAGCACGTGAACACCACCGACTCGGCGGTGCGCATCACCCACCGCCCGACGGGTTTGGTCGTGGCGATGCAGGACGAACGCAGCCAGCTGCAGAACAAGGCCCGCGCCATGCAGGTGCTGCGGGCGCGGCTCCTGCGCCTGCGCCAGGACGAGAGCGATGAGCGCGCCTCGGTCGAGCGGCGCGCCCAGATCGGCGGCGGCGGGCGGAGCGAGAAGATCCGCACCTACAACTACAAGGAGAACAGGATCACCGACCACCGCATCGGCTTCACCCTGTACCAACTCCAAGCGGTGCTGGCCGGGGACCTCGACCCGGTGGTCGACGCCCTCGCCACCGATCTGCGGGCGCGCCAACTGGCCGAACACCGATGACGGGGGACGGGTCGTGAACGCGGACGACACCGTCACCTGGGAGGAGATCCTCGAGCGCACCACCGAGACGGTGGGCGACCGGGTCGTGGCGCGCTGGCTGTGCGAACGCGCGAGCGGCGAGGACGGTGCCGCGTTCGCAGCGATTGCCGACGATGTCGTCGCGGCGCGTCAGGGTCTCGCTCTCGAGGTCATGGTGCGCCGTGTCCTGGCCGGGGAGCCGGTGCAGTATGCGCTCGGGCGGTGGGCGTTCCGGCGTCTCGACCTGCTCGTCGACCGTCGTGTTCTCATCCCGCGACCCGAGACCGAGTCGATCGTCGACATCGTCGCCGGCGAGATCGATGGGCTCGTGTCCGGCGCGGTCGTTGTCGACCTCGGCACGGGGTCGGGGGCGATCGGGCTGTCGATCCTCGACGAGTTCGCCGGGCGCGACCTGGAGGTGTGGATGACGGACGTCTCCTCCGACGCCCTCGACGTGGCCCGCGCCAACGCCGCCGGTCTCGGACGACCCGCGGCCGGGGCGCGATTCGCGACGGGTTCGTGGTGGGACGCGCTGCCCGCTCGCGTCGCCGGCAGCGTGCGGGTCGCCGTGGCCAATCCGCCGTACATCGCCATGGACGATCCCGAGGTGGACGCGTCGGTGCGCGACTGGGAACCCGCGGCGGCGCTGTTCGCCGATGACCACGGTCTCGCCGACATCGCCGCGATCCTGGACGGGGCGACGACATGGCTCGCTCCGGGGGGACTTCTCGTCGTCGAACACGGCCACCGGCAGGCGTCGGCGGCAATCGATCTTGCCCGTCGCGCGGGCCTCATCGAGACGGCCACGCGTCGCGATCTCGCCGGCCGGGACCGATTCCTCGTCGGGCGCCGGGCGGCCTGACGGGGCCGGGCGATCCGGATCGTCCGCTCAGTGCGCGGTGATGCCGAGGGCGCGGCGCAGGAACGCCAACTGGTGCAGCAGCAGGTTCTCGGCGACCACTTCCTGGGGTGTCATGTGGGTGACACCCGACAGGGGGAGCACTTCATGGTCCCGCCCCGCGGCGAGCAGTTCGGCCGACAGTTGCAGGGTGTGGGCGGCCACGACATTGTCGTCGGCCAGGCCGTGGATGAGCAGCAGTGAACGCTCGAGCCGGTGGGCGTCGGCGAGCAACGACGTGCGCACGTAGGCGTCATCGTCGTCGACGGGATTGCCCAGGTAGCGCTCGGTGTAGTGGGTGTCGTAGAGACGCCAATCGGTCACGGGTGCACCGGCCACGGCGGCATGGAAGAGGTCGCCGCGGCGCAGCACGGCGAGCGCGGCGAGATATCCGCCGAAGCTCCACCCGCGGATCGCCACGCGCGTGAGGTCGGCGCGCGGTTCGAGGTCGGGAAGGGCCTCGAGCACCGCGACCTGATCGGCGAGCACGGGCGCGGCGAGGTCGCCCCGCACCGCGCGTTCCACCGCCGAACCGCGCCCCGGGGTGCCGGCACCATCGGCGACGACGACGAGGAATCCCTGGTCGGCGAACCACTGCGAGGTGGCGTGGGCATTGCGGGAGGCGACGACGCGCTGGGCGTGCGGGCCGCCGTAGGGATCGAACAGCACCGGCAGGGGACCCTCGATCGCCCGGGATGGCCGCAGGATGGCCACCGGGATCCGTGTCGGACCGACGGTGACGATCTCGGGACGCGGGTCGACCATTGCCTCCTCGGCGTGCGAAGCCACGGGGACGATGTCGGTGTCGGCTCGCACCTCGACGCGTGCCCGCGGCTCGTCGAGGCGGGCCGTGCGCACGACGAGACACGTCCCGTGACCGCTCGCGGACACGACCCCTCCCTCGTCGGTGAGGCGGTGCAGGTTCCCGCCGCTCCACGACCAGGCGTCGTGGATCCACGGCGTGGTGAGGTCGTTGGCGATGAACACCACCTCGTCACCGACCGACACCACCTGGCGCACCTGCAAGTCGGGTGGCGTGACGGCCCCGCCGTCGACGACGAGGCGGCGCACACCGTCGCGATCGGCACACGTGACGAGTCGTCCGGTCGCATCGAGGCTCGGCACACCCGCCACGAGTTCCACCCACGCGTCGTCGGTGTCGGTGAAGATCGTGCCTGTCGCACCGGTCGCCGGGTCGATGCGCACCACGTCCACCCGTTTCTGGTCGCGCGACTGCACCTGGGCGACGAACCCGCCCTCCGTCCACGACACCGAGTTCAGATATTCCGCTCCGGCGGGCAGGTCGACCGGGGTCGGCGACCCCGTGTCGATGTCGATGATGTGCAGTGTCACCCGGGCGTTGGTCGCCCCGGCCGCGGGGTAGTGGTGACTCTCGGCCGGGCGCTCGGGATGCGCGGGGTCGGCGATGTGCCACACGGGCACTTCGGCGACGTCCACGCGGCACGCCGCGACAAGGCGCGAGTCGGGCGACCACCAGTGACCGCGGTGACGGCCCATCTCCTCGGCGGCGATGAACTCGGCGAGCCCCCAGGTGACGTCGGGTGACGGTTCAGAGATGAGGACTCTCTCGCCGTCCTCCGGGCTCCACATGCACAGCGAACCGTCGCGCACCCACGCCACTTTCCGGCCGTCGGGGGAGAGTCGGGCGTCGAATACGCCGGGGGCCACATCGGGCACGGTCACGGTGCCGGTCGCGACGGACACCAGGACCGGTTGACCCGCGAGCACGGTGACGACGGTGTCGAGTGCGGCGTCGGCGGCGCAGGTGACCACGCCGCCCGCACCTTCACGGGCCCGCTCGCGTCGGCGCCTCTCCTCCGGGGTGATCGAATCCCCGTCACCGCCGAGCGCGCGAGGGTCGAGGATCTCGTGTTCCTCGCCGCGTGCGACATCGAGACGCCACAGGGTGTTCACCGGATCGCTCCCGGCCCGGGACCGGGAGAACACGACGCGCGCACCGTCGGGCGACACGAGGAACGAGCGCGGCTCACCGAGCGTGAGCCGCTGCGTGCGCGCGTGCTGACGGGGAAAGGTGTCAACCATCGGCCCCGAGGCTATTGGGCGGGCGGGGCTCAGTCGGAGTGCAGCACGCCGTCGGCGTCGAGGGTGACCGTCGTGCCGACCCATTCGCGGGTGCACATCTCGCGTCCCAGTTCGGACTCGAGCGAGTCGGCCCAGGCGCGCCGCCCGTCGGCGAGCAGACACGAGGCGATGACGCGCTCGGGTGCACCGGAGCGGTCGTGCATCACCGAGTACGCCTCCACGGTGGCCGGGCCCGCCGCCTCGGCCGGTGCGGCGAGCGCGCGGCGGGGCAGTGCGTCGATCTCGTGCTGGGGATGGTCGTGGCGGAAGCCGGCCGCGGGAGGTTCGGTCGAGTACACGCCGAAGGAGTGCTTGGTGGTGTACCCGCCGTTCGCCCACACCAGTCCCCACTCGCCGGGCCGGGCGCGCAGGTCGCTCATCACGGTGGCGATGGCGTGCATGACGTAGTTGTTCCACGGTCCGCCCGCGAAGGGCAGGCCGCCGGTGCGGGTGAGCTGTCCCGCGAGGTCGAGACCCAGCGAGGCGGCACCGAGTTGCACCGCCGACGGGAAGCACGAGTACAGGTCCACCACCGACACATCGCCGATGCCGATGCCGGCCAGTTCCAGCACGCGGCGACCGGCCAGTTCGATCGCCGGCGTACGCCAGAAATGCTCGCGGTGCGACACGAAGGGGTGCTCATGGGCGTCGCTTCCCGAATGGATGAACACCCAGCGGTCCCTCGGGACGCCGAGCGCCTCGGCCCGGGCCGCCGAGCACACGATGACGGCCGCCGCCATGTCGACGTCGTTGTTCGAGTTCATCAGCTTCGGGTACGGGAAGCCGACCATGCGGTTGTCCGGTCCCGGGGTGCGGATCTCGTCGGCGGTGTACTCGCGTCGGATCCAGGCATGGGGGTTGCGCGCCGCCACCGCGCTGAACCGCGACCACAGGTCCCCGAGGTGGCGCTGGTGTTCGTCGATGCCGCGACCGGCCCGGGCGCGCAGGGCCGTCTCGAACATCGGATAGATCTGGATCGGCATCACGATGTCCCGGGCGATCTCCTCGGGCATGTTCATGACGAGGTCCTCCGAGACGAGCACGGGCTCCTCGACGCTCGTGCGCCAGTCCGGCTCCCGTCCGGCCTTGCGCCAGCGCGACCGGGTGCGTGTCGTCTCGCCGCCGGCCAGCACGACGAGGTCGATGTCGCCGGCGGCGATCTGGCGGGCCGCGGTGTTGACGAGCGTCTGGGGCGTGTTGCCGCCCATCGAGGAGTAGCCCGTCTCGCGCGGAGCGAGGCCGAGGTCGTCGGCGATGAGTCGGGCGGGGTTGCCGTATCTCCAGGAGAGGAGGTTCACGACGCGGATGGCATCGGGAGCCGGCACGGACGACAGCGCTGCGTCCGAGGTGGCATTCCGGATGGCCTCGACCATCAGGGCCACCGGGTCGCGGGCGTCATCGAGGCCCTCGGCGCGCTGGACGACCTGACCCGCACCGACGAGAACGGGGGTCCGCGGGTCGATCGGCATCGCCTCGAACGCTAGGCGGTTCGCCTCCCGCCCCCACTACTGTGACTGCGATGTCCCGCATTGCCATCGGCTCCGACCACGCCGGCTACTCCCTCAAGCAGCATCTCGTCGAGCTGCTCACCAACCAGGGTCACGACGTGCTCGACAGGGGCACGCACTCCACGGAGAGTTGCGACTACCCGCCCATCTGCGCGGCCGTCGGCCGCGACGTGCGCGACGGTCGCGCCGACCTCGGCATCGTGCTCGGTGGAAGCGGCCAGGGCGAGCAGCTCGCCGCGAACAAGGTACGAGGCGTGCGCGCGGCGCTGTGCAACGACCTCTACACGGCGCGCATGGCCCGCTCGCACAACGACGCCAACGTCCTGTCCATGGGCGCGCGCGTGGTGGGGGAGGGCCTGGCCGACGAGATCGTGGCGGTCTTCCTCGGCACCGACTTCGAGGGCGGTCGCCACGAGCGCCGGGTGGCCCAATTGGCCGAGATCGAGTCCGAGGAGGCGTCCCGCTGATGCCGTTCCCCTCGGACACCAACCCCGACGACGAGGTCTTCGCGCTCATCGAACGCGAGAAGCGGCGCCAGGTGACGGGCCTGCAGCTCATCGCCAGCGAGAACTTCACGTCGCCCGCCGTCATGGCCGCCACCGGCTCGGTGCTCACCAACAAGTACAGCGAGGGCTATCCGGGCAAGCGCTACTACGGGGGCAACGAGTTCGTCGACGACATCGAGGCCCTCGCCATCGCCCGTGTCAAGCAGCTCTTCGGCGCCGATCACGCCAATGTGCAGCCCCATTCGGGGGCGAGCGCCAACATGGCGGTGTATCTGGGCCTCCTCGACCCGGGCGACCGCATCCTCGGTCTCAGCCTCGATCACGGCGGTCACCTCACCCACGGCTCGCCCGTGAACGCGAGCGGCATCCTCTACGACTTCGCCTCCTACGGGGTGTCGCCCGGCGACGAGCGCATCGACATGGATCAGGTGCGCGAGCTCGCGCTCCAGCACCGGCCCAAACTCATCGTGGCGGGCACCACCAGTTATCCGCGCCGGCTCGACCCCGAGCCGTTCCGGGCCGTGGCCGACGAGGTCGGGGCGCTCCTCATGTTCGACATCGCCCATCTCGCCGGCCTCGTCGCCGGCGGCGCGCACCCGAACCCGGTGCCCTTCGCCGACGTCGTCACCTTCACCACCCACAAGACCCTGCGCGGACCGCGCGGTGGGGCGATTCTGTGCCGCGCCGAGCACGCTCAGACCATCGACAAGGCGGTGTTCCCGGGAAGCCAGGGCGGGCCGCTCGAGCACGCGATCGCCGCCAAGGCCGTGGCCTTCCGCGAGGCACTCGATCCGTCGTTCCGCGAGTACGCCCACCAGGTCGTGCGCAACGCCTCGACACTGGCCTCCGCGCTCGCCGCCGAGGGTTTCCGTCTCGTCAGCGGGGGCACCGACAACCACCTGATGGTCGTCGACCTGCGACCCTTCGACGCCGAGTGCACCGGCAAGGAGGCCCAGGCGGTTCTCGACCGTGCCGGGATCACCCTCAACAAGAACGCGGTGCCGAACGATCCGCGCAGCCCCTTCGTCACCTCCGGAGTGCGCATCGGCACACCGTCGGTGACCACCCAGGGCATGGGCGAAGCCGAGATGCCCGTCATCGCCGGTCTCATCGCACGTGCACTACGCCACCGCACGGACGATGCCGTTGTCGCCGCCGTGCGTGCCGAGGTGGCCGAGCTGTGCGCGCGCTTCCCCGCCTATCCCGACCCGGCCTGATCCGCGGGGACCATGAACACGACGACGGGTTATCTGTTCGTCGGTGGCGTGGCGGGTGTCGTCACTCTCGTGACGACACCCCAGGTGCCGGCCATGGCCCGTCGGTTCGGGTGGGTGGCCCATCCGTCGGCGCGACGCGTGCACACGGTGCCCACGCCCGACGTCGGCGGCATCGCCATGTTCGCCGGTCTCGTCGCGGCACTCCTCGTCGCCTCGCAGATGGGACGCTTCGACCAGATCTTCCGCAACAACTCCGAGCCCTACGGTCTGGTGCTCGCCGCGCTCCTCATCCTCGGCATCGGTCTGTGGGACGACGTCCGGGACATGTCGGCGCCCGCCAAGGTGCTCGGCACCGTGGCCGCCGGCATGGTGCTCGTGTGGTTCGGCGTCACCATGTTCTATTTCCGCATCCCGTTCGTCGGTGTCTTCCAGCTCTCGAGTGATTGGGTTCCGATCGTCACGGTGGTGTGGCTGCTCGGCATGACCCAGGCCGTGAACCTCATCGACGGACTCGACGGTCTGGCCGCGGGCATCGTGGCCATCAGTTCGGCGGCGTTCTTCGTGTACTCGCGGCACCTCTCCGGGCTGGGCCTTCTGTCCGAGCCGAACATCGGACCGCTCGTGGCCATCATCTGCGTGGGAGTGTGCGTCGGGTTCCTGCCGTTCAACGT
>JAULXU010000189.1:5050-9770 GCA_032118285.1 Ilumatobacteraceae bacterium | reverse complement strand
AGCCAGGGCCATGGCCCATTCGAATCGCCAGGCGATGAACACCATCACGATCGCCAGGAACACGAGGAGCGCCCGCACCGCCTGCCAGGTGATGCTGCGACCCCACGTGGCACTGACCGAGGACTGACTCACCTCCGTCTCATCCACGCCGGCGGCATCGGCGAGGGCGGTCCGCACGGCGGCGACAGTGGCGTCGGGCTCGGTCTCCACCTGGATGCGCACACGATCGCCCTCGCTGGAGGACAGGATCTGGATCTTTGCGCCCGATGAGTCCATCCCCTGCTCCTCGAGAATCTCCCCGGCACGACCCGTGTCGAGGGCACCGGTTGCCGGCACCTCGAAGGACACTCCCCCGGTGAAGTCGATGCCGAGGTTGAGACCCTGCACGATGAGGGAGCCCGCACCGCCGAGCACGAGCAGAAGCGACACGACGAAGGCGACACGCCGCGTTCCGTGGAAGTTGATGGTCGTCTCGTTGACGAAGAGACGGTGCAGGAACGCCCTCATGACGCCGCCTCCAGGGTTCGGGACCTCACGCCGAACACCTTGTCACCGCTGAAGCGACGGGTGCGCGACAGGAGGAGAACCGCGGGCCGGCTGAACGTGTACGAGATGAGCATGTCCGACAGGGTCGAGAGACCGAGAAAGAATGCGAAACCGCGCACCGACCCGACCGTGAGCCACCAGAGGATGAGGGCACCGATCAGCGAGACCGAGTCGGCGACCACGATCGTGCGCCAGGCCCGCGAGAATCCCCGCGCCGCCGAGTTGCGCAGCGACCGGCCCGACCGCACGTCGTCCTTGAGTTTCTCGTAGAAGAGAATGTAGGAGTCGATGGTGACACCGATCGAGACGATGATTCCCGCCGCCCCCGAAAGGGTCAGAGCGAGGCCGTTCGTCTTTGACAACCACGAGACGACGGACCACATCAAAAGGCCCGAGAGCGCGATTCCAGCCACGATGACCAACGCCAGTGCCCGGTAGTACAGCAGCAGGAACAGGATGACGAGCAGCACCCCGATGCCACCGGCGATGACGGCGGCCCTGAGAGAGTCATTGCCGAGCGTCGCCGAGACGGTCTGAACGGTGGGAGCCTCGAACCGGACGGGAACCGCGCCGAACTGGAGCACCCGGGCCAGGTCCTCGGCTTCTGCCCTGGAGAAATCGCCGGTGATCTGCACCTGGCCGCCCGAGAAGTTCGGTGTCTGGACGGTGGGTGCCGAGAGGACCTCGTCGTCGAGGATGATCGCCACCGAGCGGGTCGGACATTCCGCCCCGCCCGCGTAGCACAGTGCAGCCAGGGCATTCCAAGTGTCGGCACCCGCCGCCCCGCCGCGCAGATTCGCAACGACCGCGAAGCCGCCGCCGTCCACCTCGATGCTCGTGTCGTTCGAGAAGACCTCGCCCGTCGCGCCGACAGGTCCGAGCAGGTACAGAAGACCGTCCCTGGCGCCCGGGAGGATCGTCTCGCCCGGTCTCAGCCCGGGCTGAACGGATCCGTCATCCTGGCGTGGCGCGCCCATCGAGGAGCCGAGACCACCGGAGGGATCCGCCAGCGTGGTGGAAGTGGCGGCCTCCGAGCCCGTGGTCGTTGCCGGGGACAGGGACGGATCCTCCACGATGTTGAGTACGGGACGCATCTCCACGCGACCCGTCCGGCCCACCAGCTCGAGCGCGCGTTGCTGGTCCTTCACGCCGGGAAGATTCACGATGACCGTGTCGCCCTGTCGGATGATCTCCGGTTCGGCCACGCCGATGGCGTCGACCCGCTGACGGATGATGTCGACGGCCACATCGAGGGCACCGCTCTCGTACCTCCCCACCGGCTCGAGCGTCACGGAGGCCCCGCCCTGGAGGTCCAGTCCGAGCGACGGGGCGTTGCCCGCCGCGAGATTGGCCACGAACAAACCCGTCACCACCGTCACAGTGGACACGAGGGCGAAGACGAGGCGCCGGACCACGTTCAGTTCTTTGCGGGGCCGGGCTCGCCCGGGGTGCGGCGGGCGATGGCCGACCTCAGGACCCGCACCTCGATGCGTTCCTGACCGTGACCGTCCGCGATGTCAACCCAGACGATGTCGCCTTCGACGGCACTGACGAAGCCGATGAGGCCCGAATTGAGAACGACCTCGTCGCCCTCCGCAAGGGAGCGCTGCAGTGCCTGGGACTCCTTCAGACGTCGCCGCTGCGGCCGCAGCAGAAGAAAGTACATGGCGCCGAAGATTGCGCCGAAGAACAGGAGAGAAAACCAGGGACTGCCGGTGTCCTCACCGGCGGCCTGGGCGAACACTGATGTCATCACGATTGACGAGCCTACACAGGGCCCGGCCCCGCGCCGGTGGTCATCCCCAGACCGACAGCACCTCTGTGCGGAACGCGTCGTAGCGATGCTCGAGCACCGCCCTTCTCGCGCGGGACATGAGATCCAGCGTCCACGCCACGTTGTGCACCGACACGAGGCGAGCCGCCGTCGGCTCCCCCACGCGGGCCAGATGACGGATGTAACCCTTCGAGTGCGTTGCGCACACCCAACAGGGACACGCGGGATCGAGGGGTTCCTCGCTGAGAGCCCACCGGGCGTTCGTGACGTGGAGTTTGCCCGACCCCGTGAGGGCGGTCCCGTGTCGACCGAGGCGGGTCTGAAGAACGCAGTCGAACTGGTCGACCCCGAGACCGACCGCCTCGACGAGGGATGCGGGATCCCCGACACCCATGAGGTAGCGGGGCCTCTCGGCTGGCAGAAGGTCGATGCATGCGGCGATGGCCTCGAGCATCTCGGCTCGCGTCTCGCCCACCGACAGGCCGCCGATCGCGTATCCGTCGAATCCGATCTCCACCGTGAGCGCCGCGCTCTCGGCGCGAAGTGCCGGATCGGTGCCGCCCTGGACGATCCCGAACAGGGATTGATCGGCACGGCGATGCGCGGCCCGAGCCCGCGCGGCCCAGTCCCGGGTGCGACGCACTGCCAGAGCCAACTGCTCCCTCGAGGCCGGCAGTGCCGTGCATACGTCGAGGACCATCTGAATGTCGGCACCGATGGCCTCCTGCACCTCGACCGCGGTCTCGGGGGTGAAGCGCACCCGGGTTCCGTCGTAGGTCGAGGCGAACACCACGCCCTCGTCGTCCACGCGGGGATCGAGGGAGAACACCTGGTATCCGCCGGAATCCGTGAGGGTCAGTCCGTCCCATCCCGTGAATCTTCCCAGTCCCCCGAGCGCGGCCACGGTCTCGTGTCCGGGTCGGAGCATCAGGTGGTACGTGTTGCCGAGCACGATGCGCGCACCGACCTCTGCGCAATCCCGAGCACTGAGATGTTTCACCGCGCCGCGGGTGCCCACCGGCATGAAACAGGGGGTCTGGTAGGCGCCCCGCGCCGTCGTGGCGGTCCCCGCCCGGGCCCGTCCGTCGACGGCCTCGGCGACGAACCTCACCTCATGCACTCTCGTGCTCCTCCGCCGCGGCGCGGTCGAGCAACATGGCATCCCCGAACGAGAGGAACCGGTATCCCTCGTTGCGTGCCGTCGCATAAAGTTCGCGCCATCTCGGTCCGATGAACGCCTCCACGAGCAGGAGGAGCGAGGTGCGCGGCATGTGGAAGTTCGTGAGCAACAGGTCCACGACGCGCCACGGGTGTCCCGGGACGATGAACAGGTCCGTCCGACCCTCCAACACTCCCGTTGCCGCGGCACTCTCGAGAGCGCGTGCCGCCGTCGTCCCCACCGCGATGACACGCCCGGCGGCGGCGCATTCGTCGAGCAACCCGTCGGGCACCCTGTAGGTCTCGGTGTGGATCGGATGCCTGAGCGGGTCCTCCGTGGCGATCGGCTTGAAGGTGTCGAGTCCCACGACCAACTCCACGCGACGAAGGTGCGCACCGCTCCCCTCGATCCGGGCGAGGAGTTCCGGCGTGAAGTGCAGACCGGCCGTGGGTGCCGCCGCCGACGCGGGGCGGCGCGAATAAACGGTCTGGTAGCGCTCGGCATCGGACAGTGATCCGCGGATGTAGGGCGGGAGCGGCATGGTTCCGATGCGACCGAGAATCTCCTCGGGATCGGGCACGGTGAACTCGACGAGGAAGGTGTCGCCGGCTTCCGTGCGTTCCCCGACCCGCAGCACCGGCTTGCCGAACCACTCGAGCACCTCTCCGCCGCGAAGACGCCGGGCCGGACGCACGAGTGCCTCCCAACCCGCTCCTGCCTCATCTCTCCTCTCCAACAGCAGAACCTCGACCGCACCCCCCGAACGTCGCTGCAGGTGCAGACGAGCCGGGAGCACGCGCGTGTCGTTCACGACCACCACATCGCCGGGTCCCACCAGGTCGGCGAGATCGGCGACCCGAAGGTGACGAACGGGACCCTCGCGACCGGCCACGAGCAGGCGCGCAGAGTCCCTCGGCTCCACGGGCTTCTGGGCGATGAGCGACTCGGGAAGGTCGTAATCGATGTCCGACAGATGCACCGTGTGGAGGCTACGGCGAGGCGAGATGGGCCCGTGCGGCCTCCATGGCCACCCTGCCCCGCGGGGTGCGCGCGATCAGTCCGAGCTGGATGAGAAAGGGCTCGTACACGTCCTCCACCGTCTCGGGTTGTTCGCCGACCGCGATGGCGAGGGTGGACAGGCCCACCGGCCCCCCCTCGAACTGCTCGCACAGGCTGCGCAGGATCGCCCGGTCGACCTTGTCGAGACCCAGCTCGTCCACACCGAACACCTGCAGGGCGCT
>JAULXU010000189.1:0-5040 GCA_032118285.1 Ilumatobacteraceae bacterium | reverse complement strand
CGACGCTCTTCCGATCTGTGCCGTCTCCGCGGGTCTCGGACCAGTCGCGCACCCGGCGGAGCAGTCGATTGGCGATGCGCGGCGTCCCCCGACTGCGCCGGGCGATCTCCCGGGCGGCCGACTCGTCGACCGGAACACCGAGAATGCCGGCGGCGCGCGAGACCACCAGCGTGAGTTCCTCCGCGTCGTAGTAGTCGAGGCGTGCCACCAGTCCGAACCGGTCACGCAGAGGTCCGGTGATCATTCCCGTGCGGGTGGTCGCCCCCACGAGTGTGAAACGGGGAAGTGTCAGGCGAATGGAGGAGGCAGCCGGACCCTTGCCCACGACGATGTCGATCTGGAAGTCCTCCATCGCGGGATACAGGATCTCCTCCACCGACCGGGACAGGCGATGGATCTCGTCGATGAAGAGCACGTCACCCTCGCCGAGTTTCGTCAGGATGGCCGCGAGGTCGCCCGCCCGTTCCAGGGCGGGTCCGCTCGTCACGTGCAGTGTCACCTCCATCTCCGCCGCGACGATTCCCGCCAGGGTCGTCTTTCCCAGTCCCGGCGGACCCGCGAGCAGCAGGTGATCGGGCGCCTGCCCGCGCATGCGGGCCGCCCCGAGCACGATGTCGAGGTGCTCCTTCAGTTCCCGTTGCCCGACGAAATCGTCGAGACGACGCGGCCGCAGACCCGCGTCGTCCGAAGTCTCGTGTTCGGCCACCACCCCGGGATCGGTGAACTCATCCCGCACGACGCGCCCCCAAGACGGACAGTGCCTCGCGCAACAGCGCCTCGCTGTCGCCCCCGTCGCGCAGGCTCCCCATTGCGTCACGGATCTCCTCGGCTCCGTATCCGAGGGAGGCGAGCGCCTCCCGCACTTCGGCGGAGGGGGCCACCGATCGTGCGTACGAAGGCGACTCCCCCGGCGACACCTCGAGGCGCTCGCGCAACTCGACCAGGAGGCGCTCAGCGGTCTTCTTTCCGACACCGGGTATCGCCGTCAACGCGACGACGTCCCCTGCCGCGACCGCCGCTGCCAGAGCGGGTGGGGCGTAGGTGGAGAGGATGGCCAGCGCCAGTGCCGGACCCACTCCGTGGGTGGCCACCAGCACGTCGAATGTGTCCCGCTCGGTGCGCGACCTGAATCCATACAGCGTCTGGGCGTCCTCGCGGATGTGATGGTGCACGTGGAGGAAGACATCGGAGCCCGGCTCGAGTTCCCCGTAGGTGGACTGGGTCACGGTGCACAGATACCCCACGCCTCCGGCCTCCACGAGCACGGTGGCAGGTGGGATTCTCTCGAGGACCGGACCCCTCAGACTGCCGATCACCCCGCCTCCGATCGGGACATGGCCGCGTCGCGACGCTCGATGAACGGAGCCATCGCGCAGTGGCACAGGGCGATCGCCGCCGCATCGGCCGCGTCAGCGGGACGCGGCACCTCCGAAAGTCCGAGGCGACGCTGGACCATCGCTCCCACCTGGGCCTTGTCCGCTCCGCCCCAGCCCGCCACTGCGTTCTTCACCTGGGACGGGGTGTACTGCACCACCCGGCACCCGGCGGCCGCCGCCACGGCGATGATGACTCCGCTGGCCTGGCCCACCGACATGGCGGTGCGCACGTTGGACTGGAAGAAAACCTGCTCCACGGCCACCGCCGCCGGGCGGTGGCGGGCGATGAGATCCGAGATCTCGAGATGGAGTTCCGCGAGACGGGCGGGGAGATCGGACGTCGCCGGTGTGCGGATGACACCGAGAGAGACGGCCCGCACCTCGGAGGAGCCACGGGCGACGAGCACGGCGTAGCCGCACCGGGTCAGACCCGGATCCACTCCGAGCACGGTTCCCGGGACGGGCTCCAACACATGAGGGGCGAACACAAGTTCGCATGGTAGCCCCGATTGAGCCGGGACAGGGGGAATCGCCGGGCTCAGCCGATGCCCGAGAGCGCCTCCATCAGTTCCTCGACAGGGCGGAAAGTGAGCCCGGCAATGGCCCGATGGGCGTATCGGATGATTCCCTCGCCATCCACCACGAAGACGCTGCGGCGGGGGAATCCCAGCGGGCCGACCGTGCCGTAGGCCGCAGCCACGACCTTGTCGGTGTCGGCGAGCAGAGGGAAGCCGAAGCCGTGCTTGTCGGCGAATTCCGCATGGCTCTCGAGATCCTGGGCGGAGACGGCCAGCACCGTGGCCCCCACGCCCTCGAACCGGGAGAGCTCGCTGTTGTACGACACGAGTTGTTTGGTGCACACCGGCGTGTCGTCGCCCGGATAGAAGACGAGCACCACGGGGTGTCCGCGATGCTCCGACAGCGAGTACGAGCGTCCGCCCGTCCCCGGAAGGGTGAAATCGGGGGCGGTATCCCCCACCTGGACAGCCATCAGCCGATCTCCTCCATGATGTTCTCGTCAATGTCAAAGTTGGCGAACACGTCCTGGACGTCGTCGTTGTCCTCCAGAGCGTCCATGATGCGAAGAATCTGCCGAGCATCCCCGGGATCGCCGACGACCACCGTCGTGGAGGACACCATGGTGCTTTCCGCGGACTGCACCGCCACCCCGGCACGCTCGAGCGCCTCCTTCACGTCCCACACGGCGGAGGGGTCCGTGAGGATCCGCCACTGTCCGCCATCGCGTTCCACATCATCGGCGCCGGCTTCCAGTGCCGCTGCCATGGCATCGTCCTCGGGAATCGCCCCGTCCACGAGCACGATTCCCCGCCGATTGAACTGCCAACCCACAGAACCCGGCTCGGCCAAGGAGCCTCCGTGCTTCGTGAACGCGCTCCTCACGTCCGACGCGGTGCGGTTCCGATTGTCCGTGAGCACCTCCACGAGGAGGGCCACCCCACCGGGGGCGTAACCCTCGTAGACCACGGTCTCATAGTTCGCACCGTCGTTCTCACCCATGCCGCGCTTGATCGCCCTGTCGATGGCGTCCTTGGTCATCTGTGCACCCTTGGCCTTCTGGACCATCGTGCGCAACGTCGCATTGGAGTCGATGTCGCCGCCCCCCTGGCGCGCGGCGACCTCTATCTGGCGCGCCAGTTTGGCGAAGAGCTTTCCGCGCGCCTTGTCCGCCGCGCCCTTCTTGTGCTTGATCGTGGCCCATTTGGAGTGTCCGGACACCGCCTACTCCTTTCGCCCGTGCGCCATGGAGACAAAGTATTCATGCAGGAGAGCCGATCCCGAAATCTCGGGGTGGAACGTGGCCCCGAGCACGTTTCCCTGGGAGACCAGGACCGGATCGTCCCCGTGGGTCGCGAGCACCTCCACGGACTCCCCGACCCGTTCGATCCGTGGGGCCCGGATGAAGACCCCCCGCATCTGGCCGGATGGCACGGCGAGATCGGACTCGAAGGAATCGCGCTGTCGGCCGTAGGCGTTGCGGCGGACGGACACGTCGAGAACACCGAGGCAACGCTGGTCGTCGCGACCGTCGGCGATGGTGGTCGCGAGGAGGATGAGACCGGCGCAGGTTCCCATCGCCGGCATGCCCCCCGCGAGCGCCTCCGCGAGGGGATCGATGAGTCCGGACGTGACGAGCAGGTGCGACATCGTGCTCGACTCGCCCCCGGGACACACGACCGCGTCCACCCGATCGAGGTCGCCAGGCGACCTCACCTCGACCACGCACTCACCGAGACCCCTCAGCACCTCGGCGTGGGCCGCGAAGGCACCCTGGAGTGCGAGCACCCCGAAGTTCATCGTCGTCCGGTCGTCACGCGGTCACCGGGGACGAGTCACCAGCCCCGCGACGCGAACCGCTGGGAGTCGTTGATCTCGTCCATGCCGATGCCCGTCATCGGAGCACCTAGTCCGCGCGAGACGCGGGCGAGCACGTGCGGATCGCGGAAATGAGTGGTGGCCTCCACGATGGCGCGGGCGCGGGGCGCCGGATCGTCGCTCTTGAAGATCCCCGAACCGACGAACACCGCCTCGGCGCCCAGTTGCATGGCGAGAGCCGCATCGGCCGGTGTGGCGAGGCCACCTGCACAGAAGATCGGCACCGGGAAGCGCCCGGTCGAGGCCACCTCCTGCACCAATGGCAACGGAGCCTGGAGGCGCTTGGCCCACTCGAACAACTCGGCCGAGTCCGCCTGGGTGAGCCGACGGATGTCCCCGAGGATCGAACGCAGGTGGCGAACCGCCTCCACCACGTTGCCGGTGCCGGCCTCGCCCTTGGAGCGGATCATCGCCGCACCCTCGGAGACTCGTCGCAGTGCCTCACCGAGGTTGGTGGCACCGCACACGAAGGGGACGGTGAACGCGAACTTGTCGATGTGATGGGCCTCGTCGGCCGGGGTGAGCACCTCGGACTCGTCGACGAAGTCGACCCCGAGAGCCTCGAGTATCTGGGCCTCCACGAAGTGGCCGATGCGGGCCTTGGCCATGACGGGAATCCGCACGGCGGCCTTGATTCCCTCGATCATCTCGGGGTCGCTCATGCGCGCCACGCCCCCGTCGCGACGGATGTCCGCCGGCACGCGCTCGAGTGCCATGACGGCGCATGCACCGGCATCCTCGGCGATCCGGGCCTGCTCGGGCGTGACGACGTCCATGATGACGCCGCCCTTGAGCATCTCGGCGAGGCCGCGCTTGACCAGTGTGGTTCCCTGTGTTCCGCTCATCGCCGACATGGTACCGATGCCCCCGCCCGGCCCCCACGGGAACCGACGGGGCCGTGGGTCACTTCGGGGGAACCTTGAATGGCACTGCCGCCTGGTCGGTGCCAGCCGGCACCTCCGCCACGGATCCGGCACGCACGAGGCTCACCCAGGTCCGACCCGCGGTCAATCGGACGGGACGGCCCGCCGAGTCACGCAGGTCGAACAATGCCTTGGCATCGGCACGGGACCACGTGATGTCGATGATGCCACCACTGGTGACGAGCCATCCCGTGCCGGAACCGATGGTGATGGCATGCGGACTCTTCTTGAGGGCCCAGCTGGCCTTGTACTTCACCTCGAGAACGAGGATGTTGTGCGTCGTAATCTGCCCGTTCACCGTGTTGTGCGGCTTGATGTTGGTCTTTCCCCCTGAGAGATACCTCTGG